>LGET01000051.1 GCA_001507935.1 Thermococcales archaeon 44_46 | reverse complement strand
GCTTGGGGTAATGTGTTATGGTCTGAAAATCCTCCTCAGAGTCAAATACTGTTTAAATAACAGGGGGTGAAACTAAACACGCCCTGGTCAATTACGTAAGATATATAATTCAATCCAAGATTGTTAAACACTGAAATAGCTTGATTTTTAGTATTTTTCCAACTTGCCTGTAGGTGAGACCTCGCAAGTATAATCCCATTGTTCTGATTTTCTTTTTTGGAGGTTTTGTTGCAACTTACGGACTTTAAGGCTGAAGCCACTCAGCGTAATATGGTTTCTGCCATCATTTCCCCCTTATTTTCTGAAGTATTGGCATAAACTTAACTCCCTCAACCGCTCATAATTGAAATAAAGGACATAACAGAAACCTAATATATCCCCACCACTCAAATTTAAATCAGGGAGGCTCATGAAGGCGGAAGAAATTGTATGGGGGGCTGTTGCACTTATAATCCTCTACCTTGCATGGAAAACGATAGCCCCTCTTTTGTCAGCGATATTCTTTGCCGCTATTCTAGCTTATGCGGTCTTACCAATACACAGACGTCTAGCAAAAAGAGTTGATAGCAAAAAATCCGCATTAATCCTTACTGCTCTTTTAATAGGGCTTTCAGCAGTTATTACCGTGGAGCTTGTGCTTGTAATAAATAACCTAGTAGTCTCGTTTTACGAAGATATTATGGCATTCATTTCATGGAGCTTAACCCTTGAGCTGCCTTTTGGCACCCACGATGTGCTTCAAAGGCTCTACTCCCAGCTAACTCCAAAATTAGCCGAATACGTGCAGAGTTATGCATTCTCAATACCGAAGTATCTCCTCCAACTGGTGGTTTTTTTAGCTGTGTTCTATGCCTTTCTTGTAAATTCAGAAGAAATAAAAAAGCAAATACATGCCTTAATCCCCGGAGGACATGAGCACTTGGCGGAAAAACTTCTACATAGGGCAGACGTTACACTCCAAGCCCTCATAAGAGCGTGGCTTCTCCTCAATATTGCCAAAGGGATCATAATGACTCTTGGCTTCTGGGGGTTTGGCATTACGGACTTTCCAACCGCCCTGCTAGCTGGGCTTTTAACGATACTCTTCAGTTTTATTCCCCTCTTCGAGGGATGGATGATATGGCTAATTGCAGCTATATACCTCCTAAAACAGGGCGACGTGCTAAAAGCCATTGCGATTTCCATTTACGGAGCGACACTTGTGTCCCCGCTTCCAGATTTCACAATAAGACCTAAGCTAGTTGCAAAAGAGGCTAAGCTCGATGAGATAATGGTTCTAGTTGGTATGATAGGTGGAGTATGGGCATTCGGAGTTAAAGGTCTGATAATCGGACCAATAGTCCTTAACCTAGTCTCTGCGTTGTTAAAAGAGTGGAAAAGAATCAAAGCTCAGCAGAGCTGATTATCTTTGCCCCCTTTTCTTCTAGCTCTTTGAGGGCTTTTTCTTCGTCCTCAGGCTTTATTCCCTTGACCGCATCCCTAATAAGATAAACTTCAAAGCCATGCTTTAGAGCATCCAAAGCGGTTGCCTTAACGCAGTACTCTGTAGCGACTCCGCAGATGTAGACCCTTTTGACCCCTTTCTCTTTTAGGATCTCGGCAAGTTCTGTGCCTTCGAAGCCGGAATATGCTTCTTTGTCGGGTTTGTCTGCCTTTGAAATGATTATTGCATCTTTGGGGAGACTAACCACTATCTCAGCACCTTCAGTGTTTTGAACGCAATGCCTCGGCCACGGCCCTCCTTGCTCCTTAAAGCTTATGTGATTTGGCGGATGCCAGTCTCTTGTTGCAACAATAAGGGCTCCCCTATGCTTGAACTTCTTAATAAGCTCCTCAATAGTTGGAATTATCTTGTCTCCCTCTGGAACCGGAAGGGCTCCGCCGGGCATGAAATCCCTCTGCATGTCAACTATTATTAACGCCTCCATTCCTCACACCTCCAGCTTGTCCTTAAACTTCGACATATCAATCCCTTTGTCTAAACCATAGAGGTAGGCAACTATTTTCTTATCTAAATCCCCATACCTTTCAGAAAACTTTTCCAAGTCTTCGAGGACTTCTAGATGGCTCCAGCCTAATTTTTTGGCAATGTAGTCTATCATCTCACCAAAGACATCCTCTCTCTTTTCCTCTTCTTTAAGAGCGTCCTCCTTAATTATGAGCTTCTCCCCTCTTTGCTCAATAATGCCTCTCTTTATGGCTTCTTCAACCAAGGCTTTAGCCTCATTATAATCCATAAGGCGGAGTTTAAGCACGATGGTCCCTATTAACTCAGGCTTTGAGAATTCATTCGAGCCCTTATAGAGGATTGCATACTTCAAAGCCTCCACAAATTCCACCAAGAATAAATAGGAACTCAAAAAATAAAAACGTTTGCCAAATTAAGCCCCTACTCCTCCTCCGCTCCAGAAGAACATCTCAAACGGAAAGTCAAAGATTTCCGAAAGCCTCCCCCCTGGAGATTGGGGATACACAAGATAAGCCGTTCTAATGGCTTTCACAGATTTTCCGTCCACCTCATATATATAAAGCTTTACAACAGGCAGGAAAGGATACCCTTGAGCTATTACCACTTGGTCAATCCTCTTAACTATAAAGCCCTCCCTCTTCGAGTCCAAAAGCTTGTATCCCTTTAAAAATCCCACAGATGGTGTCCCAAGTTTCTTAATCCCATCCACATCGAATTTGTAAAACTCGTCGTTCCTCATATCTTCAAAAACGCCACTAGCAGATAAGTGGGAAGAGGTCATTGTAAAGGAATAAAGGGACAGATAATAGTCAGTTGCTTTAAATGCAGAAACCGACCAAATTAAAAGGCTTATTAGGAGCCATGGAAGAAATCGCTTAAAAAACGGCCAGATACCACCCTTTATCCCCGCAAGCTTGAACTCCTTCTTTAACAGATAATTTCTGTTCAGATATGCTCCGTAAAGTATTATCGCAAGTCCACCAACATAATAAAAAGCCATCGTAAGGAGATAAGCACCATATTCCGGGCCGTGTTCAAGGTACACCACTTTTTCCACCTCGGATAATAAAAACCCTAAAAATTTAAAAAGTTTTTCAAGAATGTAAAGGTTTATATTTTGGTGAAGGCAAGTGTACTTTGGTGATGATAATGGAGCAAAGGACACACCTCTTAACTTCAAAAGAGTTTGTTGGAGAGCCCGTAAAAATCGAAAAGGATTATGCAGAGGTAAAGCTCAAGACGAGAGAGGAGATGAAAGTCGATGAATATGGCTTAGTTCACGGTGGCTTTACCTTCGGGTTAGCCGATTATGCCGCAATGCTCGCTGTTAATGAACCCACAGTGGTGCTTGGGAAGGCAGAAGTGAGGTTTACAAAGCCGGTAAAAGTTGGAGATGAACTCCTTGCCAAGGCAAAAGTGGAGGAAGATCAAGGAAAGAAAAAGATTGTATTTGTTGAAGTCTTCAATCAGAAGGGCGAAAAAGTCCTTGAGGGCAAATTCTACTGTTACGTATTGGAAAAGCACGTTCTTGAATAGCCTTCAAAAAATTTTTATAGTTGAACTCGAAATCCGATATCGGTGTTCGATACGATGCGCCGTATTATCCTCGGCTTCATGGGACTGCATATACTCCACCATGCAAGCAAAGAACCCATAACCGGAGCTTTCATGATGAAAGAGCTCGAATCTCATGGCTACAAAGTAAGTCCGGGGACGCTTTATCCTCTGCTTCAAAAAATGGAAAAAATGGGGCTTCTCAAGAGCAGATGGGAAGTCCAGAATAGAAAAAGGGTAAGGCTCTACGAAATAACCCAAGAGGGACTTGAAGTATTGGAAGAAGGAAAGAAGAAAGTGAAAGAGCTCTGCAGGGAAATTTTGGGTGATGAAAAATGAAAGAAAGAAAAATCTTTGGAATAAGCTGGAATGTTTTTCTCCTCGGAATTGTCAGCTTTCTCAACGATATGAGCAGTGAGATGATAGCACCGATAGTGCCTACTTACCTGACCGATGTATTGGGGATTGGAAAAGCGGCAAGCGGTTCGATTATGGGGCTTATAGAGAGCCTAAGTTCCCTTTTTAAGGTTCTGTTTGGTTATGTAAGCGATGTATTCAGAAAGAGAAAAATCTTCGTCGCCCTTGGATACCTCCTCTCAACGATTTCAAAGGGAGCTTTAGCTTTTACACGTTCATGGTGGGACTTTTTAACTCTTAGGGTTCTGGATAGAGTTGGAAAAGGCATAAGAACTGCTCCCAGAGATGCCCTAATAGCAGAATCGAGTGAAAAAGGAAAGAGCGGCAAATCCTTTGGTTTCCACAGGATGATGGATACGCTTGGAGCAGTTGCCGGCCCTTTAGTTGCTATAGGTTTATTAGCGCTCTTAAAAAGCTACCCAATAAAGATGGCATACCGCTATGTATTTCTGCTCTCAGCAGTCCCAGGTATTGTGGGAGTTCTTCTTGTGCTGTTTTTAGTCAAAGATAAGGGAGAAGAGGTTAAAAAGAAGATAAAAGGGATATCAGCCCTAAAGAGCAGAAACCTTAGAATGTTCTTAGTTATTGTTGCCTTAGCTGCCCTTGGGAGATACAGCTATGCTTTTACCCTATGGAAAGCCAAAGAACTCGGCTACAGCGTTCTCCAAGGACTGGGATTCTATGCTGTGTTTAATGCAATCTATGCCCTATCAGCATACCCTATAGGCTATTACTCAGATAAGATCAGCAAAAAAGCCGTTATAACAGTAGGGTTTGGAGTTGCAGCATTGGCATCACTTCTTTTTGCATATTCCAAGAGTTTGCCGATGCTTCTTCTCGCTTTTGTATTCTATGGGATTTACATAGCAATCGAAGATACAATTCCAAGGGCATATATGGCAGACCTGGCAGGAGAATTCGAAAAGGGAACAGTAATAGGGGCATACCACACGGTCTTTGGAATTTTTGTTTTCCCTGCATCTGTAATAGTGGGCTATCTATGGCAGGCGTACTCCCTAAAAGTGGGCTTCCTTTATGCCGCCATCATTAATATTGTGGCAATGCTCCTAATGGCTTTCCTTGTCAAAGACTGAGATTTGTCAATTTTCTTTTATTTTTCAAATTTGTTGGAGATATGTCAATATTTAGAGGAAAAGTGCACAATTTTTTGTCAGAAAGACTAAAAAGCTATGAGCAAGAAAAGAAAGTTAGAACGCAGAGGGGCTGAGGATATGAAGAGGATTCTAATCATCGGAACTGGGGGAACTATAGCGAGCGCAAAAACCAATGCCGGATTTAAAAGCGTCCTCACAATAGATGAGATTCTTGAAAAAGCTGACATAAAGCTGAAAAACGGTTATGAAATAGACACGAGGAACATTTTAAATATAGACAGCACCCTTATTCAGCCCGAAGATTGGGAGAGAATAGCAAAAGAAGTATACAAAGCTCTAGACGATTACGATGGAATAGTCATAACACACGGGACTGACACCTTAGCTTATACCGCCTCAATGCTCACTTTTATGATTAGAGGCATTAACAAACCAGTAGTTTTAACTGGTTCAATGCGTCCAGTTGCTGAAGAAGAAAGTGACGCCCCAAGAAATCTGAAAGCCGCTATAAGATTTGCAATGGAAGATGTTTCAGGAATTTTTGTGGCTTTTATGGATAAGATAATGCTCGGATGCAGAACTTCTAAAATAAGAGCCCTAGGCTTAAATGCCTTTATGAGCATAAATTATCCTGATGTTGCTTATGTAAAAGGAGAAGAAGTTATTTACAACCTTCCCCAAAAGAGATTCAAACCAAAAGGAGAACCCGTGCTTGATACAAAATACGACCCAAGGGTGGTCTTTATTAGACTCACTCCGGGATTAGATGGAGACGCAATAGATGCCCTCGTAAAAGCTGGATACAGAGGTATAGTGCTCGAAGGTTACGGGGCTGGGGGAATTCCCTATAGAAAGAGAGACATCCTAAGCAAGATAAGGAAAATTACCCCCAAAATCCCAGTAGTTATGACCACACAAGCCCTTTACGATGGGGTTGATCTGACTAAATATGAAGTTGGGAGAAAAGCCCTTGAGGCAGGGATTATTCCAGCAAAGGACATGACAAAGGAAACAACAATAACAAAGCTCATGTGGGCTCTGGGACATACAAAAAACGTTGAAGAAGTGAAAGAGATAATGCACACAAACTACGCCGATGAAATAGAGGGTTAAGCTTTTTCGAGCTTTTCGACCATCTCTTCAGTTATCGTAAGGGGCTTCTCAACTTCATAAATGTCATTAAGCTCCCAAATGACTTCTCCTTTGTTTATGGCTTTAACATAGCGCTCCGCAAGTTCTTTTGCTTTTTCAAAAGAATCAGCCTCAACGATTCTCCTTACGTACCATTTCATTTCCCCATACCTAAGTTTGAACTCCGCCATGTACATGGTTACCACCAAATAAAAATTGGAGTGTGGGTATAAAAGGTTTAACTTCTCTTCAGCTTCACAACTTGCTTTGCAAACTCCTCAAGAACTTCCTTTCTCTTGCCCTCAAAGAATTTTATTGAACCTGCAAAGCTATGCCCACCGCCTTCAACTCCGGCATCCGGGAGCTTTTCTTGAAGTATTTTTATTATCTCATTGAGATCAAAGTTGTACGCCTGCATTCCATCGCTTGCCCTAACAACCGCAAAATCTGGACCGTAAGCTAGGGTTAGAATTGGAGAATCTTCTCCATACTGCTCCTTGAAGTAATCATGGATCAGCCCGCTGAGCTTTCCTGGAGCCGGATACTCAAACTTTGGAGCATAGAGCTCTACATCAATGGTGTTGAATCTTATTCCATTTGGCAATACAATGCTCTTAACATGAGGCAGAGATGCCTTGAGGGCTTTCTCCTGCTTGGCCTTTACCTCTGGGTAGATTGAGTCTACTAGCTTCCTATGCCTCTGCAGGTTGCCAGTGAGGAGAAGGATCTCATCTATAATGCCATGTCCATCCATGAACTTCCAGTAGTAGGCTTCGTGGTCAATTACCTCCGCTATTTTCTTCAAATCCTCTTCCTCAAGACCTTTGCTTTCTTTGGCTATCTTGAGGTACTGTTGGAACTCTGGAGCGTCGCTTCTATCCCCAGTTCCAGCTATAGCCGGAAGGTGCTTTATTTTGTCCTCAACCGGTGGATAGATGAAGCGAGCTATTTCAGTTGCAAGCATTCCCGCCGTTAGCTCATAGTAGCCCCTCTTTACTAGGTGAGGATTAACGTGTACGTCAACGTATTCATCAACTGCAGCCTTGTCCTCGCTTATGAAGTCTCTCGGATCGTGATGATCAATAACAACTATTGGGACCCCGTAAGCCTTTATACGCTTGTAAGCGGGGATATCCTCGGTTGTACCTCCGTTATCGACTATCACAAGGAGCGGGAGCGGATCTCCAAAGCGCTCGTGATCTTCTATCATAAAGATTATGTCCTTAAGGACATCCTCAAGCTCATAAAACGGGGCTCTGCTTGGCCTTCTCTTAAAGAACTTCCATTTTGCCTGGGGATCTGGAGAAATCTCTTCCAATAGTGGCACTATAGCGTATTCAAGAGCCAAACCGGCTGTATAGCCATCCGTATCTGCGTGGTGTCTCACAATTATAGGCCTTCCCTCAAATATTGCCTTCCTTATTATAAACGCGGCTTTCATGATCTTTGGTTTGAGCTTCTCTAGGACTTCGCTCTCAACAAGAAAACCAACATCCTCAGGCTGTGCCCTCTTGTTGAGCTCTTCCTCTATCTTCTTCTTAACCTCCGCAGCATCTGGACCCCATAGACGGGACATATCGCTTATTTCTATCTGGATCTCGCCTGCATGGAACGAAACCTTTCCAATGACCTCCACTATGTCTCCAACTTCAATATTGGGGTAAGCCCTAACGCCGGGGGCATCAAAGGCAGCTGCCCAAGTTATGCCCGTGCCATCGGTTATCGTGAAGACAGTTGGGCCTCCAGTCACCTGTATTTGAGTTACCTTACCCCTGATTCTCACAGTCTTTCCTGCCATTTCTTGGGTCAACGCCCCAATATCCGTAACCGGAAGCTCCTTCTTAACAACCACTTCTTTGTACTGTCTCAAAGCAGACTCTATGAGGTCTATTTCCTTCTTTTCAGGTCTGACGTCTAATACTTGAACAAGAATCTCTTCCCCGGGGGTGTATTCCTTCTTTCCAAGAAGATCTTTCCTCTTTATTAACCCTGTCACATGAGGATTGAGCTTTACGAATACTCCAAACCGCTCCACCCTCTCGATAACACCCTTGTAAATCTTGCCTATTTCTACATCCTCGTAGTCACAGGTCTTGTCAAGAACGTAAACCACCTTGTACTTCCTTTCACACTCTGGGCACACCCATGAGGTCTCCATCCCAGGTTCCCAAGGCTCCTTAATCTTTCCACAAATGTCACAAGCTAACACTCTCCCGGTTCCTCCACAGGTTGGACAGGTATCATAAACAGGAACAACTCCTTTTCCGTGGCACTCTGGACAAGGAATCTCTTCTACCTCCTCTTCAACTCCAAAATAATCCAAATTCCTGTAGCCTTTAAGCTTGTCCCCCAATTTAAAGTCCGCCGGAACATAGCCCCAACCGTTACACACCTCACATTCCTTCTCGCCACTTTTTACTTTCCCGCTTCCATGACACTCGGGACAATCCTTCACCGCCATCTCTCACACCTCTCACAAAAGTAGACTATTCAATGAGACTAAGGCAAGCTTATAACTCTTTCTTTTATTCTTCAATGTTATTAGGATAAGTGCAATGTGTGTTATAGTTCATTTTTAACAATCTAACAACCAGGAAACTTGCCAATTACTGAACTGGCCGATTTCAGCCTTCCGACATAGTGTCAATCTCCATTGAACACTCTTCTATTACCTTATTCACTTCACTCCAGTTAGAGAGGGTTAAAGAGAGGAGTGTCCAGTTTTCCGTATCGACAACCAATTTGTAAATTTTCCCGCCTCTGCATTCATACTTATTGATGCCTGATTTTACTAATTTGCACCCAGCCCAACAAAATACCGCTACCGTGTGGTTGTCTTTGTATTTGGGGCATATGCCAGCGATTTCATTCATTTTATCAGGAAAAGTCTCGTTGGGAAAGTATTTAGAACAGAAGTTCTCTGCGTGGGATATAATACTACGCGGAACAGAAGGCTTTTGGATTGTTTTCTTTTCTGAGAGATGGGTGTATGTGCCCATTAACAACAGAAAAATAAAAAGTAAGAACTTACGTTTTTCAATCACTTGGCATCACCTTTCTGGTATAGCATATTGTTAACCCTAGTTCCCACCACCTGTGAAGTTGTATAATCTGTCCAGATTCACGGCCAGAATCGCCCCTAAAATCCTGACAGCTAACCCCCT
>LGET01000050.1 GCA_001507935.1 Thermococcales archaeon 44_46 | reverse complement strand
TTCTTCTCTTATTACATTCGCTATTTTCTCCTTTTGCATCATGGGGTAGATTTTGTAGAGTTTGTAAATGAAATAAGCCGCTCCTGTGAGAATTCCAGCTATTACGAAGGGAATTTTTGACGGCAACGGAAGACCGCGATGCCACTTGTAGAGAAGGTAGTTCTGGTAGTAGAAAAGGTAAGCTAAAACCGTGATTATAGCTCCCTCAATTCCAGCCTCTATCAGTTTTTTTGATATTCTTCCATTTTACTCCCTCTCTTCACTTTGGGAAAAGTTAAAAACCTTCATTAATAACCTTTTTGATGAGTTGAGATGAGCAAATACTTTCCCTATAACTCCTTAAGGCCAAACCAAGAAGAGTTCATCAAGCTAGTGGATAATGCAGTAAGGAACGGCGAAAATCTTGTCATTGAGGCTCCAACAGGCTTTGGAAAAACTGTAAGTGTGTTGGCTGGAGCTTTGCCCTATGCCAAGGAGATGGGATACAAGATAATCTACCTCGCAAGAACGCATAAGCAGATGGACAGAGTTATAGAAGAGCTCAAAGCCATAAGCAAGAAAACCCATGTAAGCGGAGTTGAGTTCAGGAGCAGAAAAGAACTTTGCCTTCACCAGTATATCCAAAACTTTGCCCCCGACGCTTACAACGCGATGATAGTCTGCAAAAATCTCAAAAAGCTTGGCAAATGCGAGTTTTTTGAAAACTTAAAGAAAAAGAAGGAAGAATTTGACGAACTTGTCCAGTACTTCATTCAAACGCCTGCGGAACCCATAACAGTGCTCACCTATTCTAAAATGTTTGACTTCTGTCCTTACGAGCTTACCCGGAAGGTTGCACTTAATTCTGATGTAATAGTGGCGAGCTACCTCTACATGATAAATCCAGCTATCAGGGAGAACTTTATGAGCTATTTTGATTTTGACTATTCCGACTTGATAGTGATCTTCGATGAAGCACATAATCTACCGGATCAGGCAATAAATGCCCTAAGCGACAAAGTAAGCGTCCATAGCATCAACAGGGCAATAAAAGAAGCCGATGAATACAAGGAACACGAGATTGCCAATTTTTTGAGCATCTTTCTAAAGGGATTGGAGAATCTCTATCAGGAAAAATTAAAGGATATGAAGGTTGAAGAAGTTCCCATACTTCCTGAAAGCATCTTTTACCACGTTTTTGACGTTCTGGGAATTAATGAGAGACAGCTTATTAGAATTCTCGATCAAATGGTAAAGGCTGGAGATGCAATAAGGGAGGACAAAATCGAGAGAAACCTTCCTCCAAGGAGCTATGTCGGAAGGGTGGGAGAGTTTTTGCTCCTTTGGTTTGCCCTTATCGGGAAGGAGGATTATCTCTTTTTGATGAGCAGAGATAAAGGCTTCTCTCTTGAGCTTGTGGCATTGGATCCTTCAAAAGCTCTGAGTTTTATTAAGAATGTGCAATCGGCAATCTTCATGTCTGGAACGCTAACTCCCCTAGAGGCTTTTGCAGATATAATGGGAGTAGAGGGCAGGCTTAAAAAATTCCCCCGGATGGTTAAAAGAGAAAATGCCCTTGTTTTAGTTGCTAGGGATGTCTCCACAAGGGGGGACGAGAGAAGCCTTGAACTTTACAAGAAGCTTGCTAGATATGTTGTTGAAGCAGCAAAGCTCATCCCAAAAAACGTTGGCGTCTTCACGGCTTCTTATGAAGTCCTTGAAGGGCTTTTGTCTGCCAATGTAGATGTACGGATAAGAGAAGAGACTGGAAAAAAGGTATTTATCGAGAAGAAAGGAGCCTCTTCAAAAGAGAATGACCTTTTGGTGATGGCATTTAAGGAGGAAGCAAAGAAGGATGGGGCTGTTTTGCTTGGTGTGATGGGAGGAAGGAACAGTGAAGGGCAGGATTACAGCGGAGATGAGATGAACGGCGTTGTTTTAGTGGGCATTCCCTATGCGCGGCCAACGCCGAGGGTTCAAGCTCAAATAAGGTACTTCGAAAACAAGTTTCCTGGGAAGGGAAGGTACTATGGTTATATTTTACCGGCTCATAGGAAGCTCGTTCAGGCTGCTGGAAGAGTGCACAGAAGTGAAGAAGAAAAAGGAGCGATAATAGTCTTGGATTACCGTTTGCTCTGGAAGTCTGTTCAAAGAGACCTCCCAGATTGGATGAGAGAAACACTAAAGCCTGTAACTTTAGCGTCAATGAAGAGACACCTTATAGAGTTTTATAGGGGAGAAAAAATTAAAGTTGAAGGGACTTAATCCCTCTTCTCCACAATGTAGTATGCAGCAGCTCCAATTAGACCGAACAGCAGTGCCACAATTATCCATAGAATTTTTCTGCTAGTGCCCATGTCTTTTTGGTTTTTGGCGATGTCGTAAGCCACCCATAAGAGGCTCAAAAGCCCAATTATCAAACTTATTGTCCACCACATTCCCAGCATGATTTCACCTCGGAGTACTTGTTACCATCGAACTTTATAAAGATTTCTAATTAGAAAGAGTAAACGAAAACAAAACACAAATCATGGGGCACCAATTGGAGTATAGGACAAAAGAGCATGGTGTCAAACTTGACTTAGAAGTCAGAATATAAAAGAAAGGAAAGAATTCACTCCTTCTTAACGTGCTTTTCTACGAATTCCTTGAGAATGTCCTTGAGTTTTGGATATCCTATCTCCTCAAGCTCGTACCTGACTCTGACGGCTGGCTTGTTGAGGTTCATGAATCTTCTAAGGTCAACTGGGGTTCCCATGATGACCACATCTGCATCTGCTCTGTTGATGGTCTCCTCAAGCTCCTTGATCTGCTTCTTACCGTAGCCCATTGCTGGTAAGATAACGTCGAGGTGTGGGTACTTCTTGTATGTTTCAACTATTGAGCCAACGGCGTAGGGTCTTGGGTCGATGATCTCCTTGGCTCCAAACTTCTTGGCTGCAACGTAGCCTGCTCCGTATTTCATTCCACCGTGTGTGAGTGTTGGACCATCCTCAACCACGAGAACTCTCTTGCCCTTAATGAGCTCTGGCTTGTCAACGAAGATTGGGGAAGCGGCTTCGATTACAATGGCGTTCGGGTTGACTTTCTCTATGCTCTCCCTTACCTTTTGAATGTCATCTCTGTTTGCTGTATCAATCTTGTTTATAATTATCACATCGGCTGCTCTGAAGTTGGTCTCACCTGGGTGGTACTTAAGCTCGTGTCCAGGTCTGTGCGGGTCGGTAACTACTATCCAGAGGTCTGGAACGTAGAATGGGAAGTCGTTGTTTCCTCCGTCCCAGAGGATTATGTCGGCTTCTTTCTCCGCCTCGCGGAGCATCTTCTCGTAGTCAACGCCAGCATAGACGACCATGCCCCTCTCTATGTATGGCTCGTATTCTTCTCTCTCCTCGATAGTGCACTCGTACTTGTCGAGGTCTTCAAAGGTTGCAAACCTCTGGACAACCTGCTTTCTCAAATCTCCATAGGGCATTGGGTGTCTTATGGCAACTACTTTGTAGCCCATCTCTTGGAGGAGCTGGGCAACTTTCCTTGATGTTTGGCTCTTTCCACAACCTGTTCTAACGGCTGTAACTGCTACAACTGGCTTGGTGCTCTTTATCATTGTGCTCTTTGGTCCGAGAAGCCAGAAGTCAGCACCAGCGGCATGTGCCCTTGAGGCAAGGTGCATAACGTGTTCATGGGAAACATCTGAGTAAGCGAACACAACTATGTCAATGTCGTGTTCTTTGATTATCTTTTCAAGGTCATCTTCGTTCCATATTGGGATTCCGTTTGGATAAAGCTCACCAGCAAGCTCTGGTGGGTAAATTCTACCCTCGATGTCTGGAATCTGGGTGGCTGTGAAAGCTACCACTTCATATTCGGGATTGTCTCTGAAGAACGTGTTGAAGTTGTGGAAATCCCTTCCTGCCGCACCAAGAATTACGACCCTCTTTCTTTTCTTTTCGGCCATTTCTATCACCTCAAAATATTTGATTTAGGCGAATAGTGTTTGAATTTTGGCATTTATAACTATTTTTGTTTAATGATGCAAGTTTCTGGCGTGAACTCTTCGGTATGAGCAAGAGAAAACTGAAAAACATTCAAGAAATGCTTAGTAATCCTCGTGATTTGTCCCAAAGTGAGATGATTTAAGGGAGGAACCATAGGGATTGTATCTAGCTTCTTCATAAGCTGGAGCAGAATATTTTTCCATCTAAGAGCTATAATCTGCCTTCCTCAGTAGCCTTTGGGAAGATTCTTTATTCCTCTTCTTTTCAGCAGTTCAACTTCCCACTCTGCTAAGCTCGGACAAATTGTACAACCAAGGCGATAAAAGCCTTCATAATAGAGTGGATGGAGTTTAAACCCTCTCATAAGAATGAAGAGCTGAACCATCATTCCGCTCCAGAACTTTATCGGCATAATCTCCAAAATTTTACCAAATTGAGTTTTCCTCTCGATGACCGGTGGTTTTAACCTCCTCTTGGCGCTCTCACTGTCCCTATCGCCAACAACAATAATGGGATTTTCGAATTCTTTTACCACACTGTAGAGTGCCTCTACCTTCATCTTTGTACACCATCTGTTCCTATGAGAGGGCATTCCAAATTTGTCTATGGGCATTGGGACATCAACCTTAATGAGTTCCACACCAAGCTTTTTAGCAACTTTCTCTACGTAATCCTCAGTTTCAGGCATCTCATACTCCATATGAACATAAACCGCGCTAACTTTTCTAAATACCTCGCTAGCAAGTATAAGTGTAGCTGTTGAGTCTTTACCCCCACTCCACGGCACGATTATATCGTATCCCTCAAACTGCCTCAGAAAGGTCATGCTGGCTTCCACAAATGCTTCAATATATCCTTTGTTCGCCTCAATGATCGATTCGAGAGATACATCTTCAGTACAGGGACATTTCCATAAGACTTCAGTAAGCACTCCAAGCTTTTTGCTCACTTCAGCAACTTTGTTTGGGCCAGAAAAGTAGACCTCTTGGTTTAAGAGCTTTCTTAGTACAAGAGAAGTCTCCCCAAGGTCTACATCGAGGATTTCTTTCATGGACTTCCTAAAGTCATCTCCAACAGCCAGATACAGGTCGTAATCCGGGTGTATCTCAATTCCGAATGTATTTTTGGGGTTGAGGACGTAGGTTTCTTTCCATTCAAGTCCTAGCCTAAAGCGTGCCTTTATCTCCTCAAGGTTGGCATAAAGCTCATCAACCCTCATGTTTCTGACCTTTTTGGTTCTCAATGAGCGTGCATAGAAGGGTCTTTCCGTTTCCATAACAAACCTTATGACATCTCTCATTAACTCCTTCTCCTTTTCCCCAAAGAGAAGAATGGGAATGTAAGGATGCTCTAAGACCTCTTTAAGCTTATCTTCTACTTCTTCAAATCTCCTTCCACCGCCGAGACTTGAGACCTTCAGAAAACCGCCATAGTTTCGCTCATTTATATATTTAACCGCCTTGGAGTCTTTCCTCGCCCTGACTATGACATTGAACATGAGGGGATGTTCAAAAAGAGAACTTATAAATCTTTCCGCGGATAGAAGTCGTCAAAAATCCCAGCAGCTTATTTTTTCTTCTGAAACAGGTTTCCTTTTCAGCTTAAGCTTGTGAAGAAACTTTTCCCGTTATCTGCCCGGACGAGTACCTCGAGGGGAACAGTACAAAACTAGACATAAGAGAACACCTATTGTTTTGGTAGTATTGTTTTAAGCATAAGCTCATTTCCACTAACCGTTACTTGGGCTTCCACTTTGGTTGACTCATTAGCCTTTTTAGTGAGAAGGTTTTGGATTTCCTGAAGAGCTCTATCATCGTTCCAAAGGCTCTTCCATATCACCAGATAGTGTGTGGAGTTTTCCGCTAGGATTATTCTATCTCCCCGCCATGCTATAGATATTCTTGAAGCTTCTTCTTGGTCTACGCCATTAGTCACAAGAAGGAGATAGAAATAGAACTCCCCGAGTCGATCTTCGTGGATTATTCTGTAATCCCTGCCTAAGCTTATCTCTACTTCTTGGGGAAGAACTTTGGCTAAATAAAGTTCTGGATGCATTATCTGCTGGGTTGTTTGTGGTGGATTGGTGTAGGCTTCATTAACAAGCTCCCAACCTCCTTTTTGGTAGAGGTACTCGACGAATTTGTCACCAAAAACATAGGGAAAGTACCCAAAGTTTATGGGAGGGTCTTTGAGGTATAAGGAGGTTATTTTTTCTATTCTGATGCCGTGCTTCTTGCAATAAAGGTCGGCAGTTAAGTCTGCATCACCCTCAATTAGGGCTTTAATAGCAAGGCTACCGTCAAGTGTTTCTGGGTACTTTGGGTCGAAGTACTGCTTTTGTATCACATGGGTAAATTCATGAGCCAGAACTCTTTTGGCGGTATCTCCTGTTTTAAAAAAGTTTTCCGAGATTATGTAAACTTTATTCCCGGAGGTAACTGCTATCCATGAGGCAGTTTCTTTTTCTCTTGTTTTTGTGAGGTTATAGTCGGGCGGAACAAGAAAGGTCATCTTGTATATTAGTTCCCACTTTTTGATCTCTTGGTAATCCTCTCTGCTTGGACCCCATTTTTTAAGGGCTTCTTCCTTAGTAAGGACAATTATTTTTGGATTCTCCTTAAAACTAAGTCCTCTTATTTCCTCAACTTCTTTCGATATGTTGGAGGCTATCTGAAGCACTTGCTGAGCATCTTCGCTTGGATAGGAGTAGTTGTGATACAAAAACGCAATAAAGAAAATGCCTATGAGAAAAAGGGCAAGGAGAGATTTGTTCCTCATTTAACCACCAGAAATGCAAAAATCACTCCTTAAACTCGACGAATTCTTCCTTCATGCCATCTTTGGTTATTGTAACCACTTGAATTTTCCTTTCTCCTGTGTAAACATCTCTCTTACCCGCTGTCCTGACTGCCCTTATAGCCAATTCTCTAGCCTCTTCGATTGTCATATCTTCCTTGTACCCGTTTTCAAGTATCGCTATTGCAAACGGACTCCCAGAGCCCGTTGCAGTGTAGTTATCAAAGATAAGCCCTCCCAAAGGATCGAGGCTTGCAAGTGTTGGCTCCTCAACGTAGCCGCCGATGATTATTTGCACCATGTAGGGGAACCATTTGCTCTCGTTGAGTATGTTGCTAAGAAGGTTTGCCATAGCCTTTGCTGTCATTGGTTTTCCCCAGGTAAACTGGTAATACCTCGCTTCAGCTTCGAGCATTCTCGCTAAAGCCTGCAAATCTCCGACGCTTCCCGCGGTTGTTATTGCTATCCTGTCAGTTATTGGCAAAATTTTCTTTATGTTGAGTGTCTCCACCATGTGATCGAGAGAAGCTTGAGTATCCGCTGCCAATACTACTCCATCTTTCAATTTAATTCCAACAGTGGTTGTTCCGGTTTTCTTTTCCATATCCTCTCACCTCTAGATGTGTATTCCTTAGAAGAGTTTTAAACCTTTGGGAATATAAGCTAAGCTAAAGCGGATTTAAAAATAATCGAAGGAGTATTCAACCTTCAAGCATGTCTTTGCAGCTCTCGCAGACCCATCTTTCATAGCCTTCGTGGACAACCCTGTGGAGCTGAGCATACTGCCCACAGACCTCACATATCCCATAGACTTCTCCCTCTTCTTTTTCAGCTTCCTCTTCCTTGTGATTGTAAGTATTTACCGCTGCAAGGAGATCTGCCGCTGTTACAAATCCCATTGGCATTCCAAGCTTTGTTACTAGGAGCCTCCTCACTCCTTTTTCCATCATAAGCTCGATGGCATCCTGAATGTCATAGTCGTATTCTATCGTTATGGGGTCTTTTGTCATTATCTCGCTGATTTTTACCTCTTTGGGATTCTTCCCCTTGGCAACTACCTTGTTGAGAATGTCTCTGTCCGTAACGATACCTATTATCTCGTCTTTGTCCATAACAACCGCACTGCTTACTTTGTTCCTTGCGAGAATTTTCGCAACTTTTTCAACAGTTTCGGTTGGTCTAACAACAACTGCCTTCCTTTTAACTATTTGCTCCACAGTAATTTTGGGCATCATTGTTATTCCCTCCTGATTCATATTGAACTACGATAAGAAACTTAAAAATGTTTTGGGATTAAATTTTCTTTTTCATTAGGTATCGAGAAATTAAGAAAAATCCTACCATAAATACTAAAATCGCCAAAATGTATGGTATTGGTGAACTCTCAACTAACTTGGGTGTAACCGTTTCGTTAATATCCTCAAGCCCTGGAGAAGGGGCTCGTTCAATAGCGTATGTTGCATTCTTGGCAGCTAACTGGGGTTCTTCTTGGAGGAGCCTGTCAAATAGTACATAAACTCCCGAAGCTAGAAGCCCGGCTATTCCCAAGCTTATAATCTGTATTTTCTCAAGAACTCCTAGAAAACGTTTTTTAACTGACATTCCTCTAGGAAGCAGAAGAATTGGCTTTGATGCAGCCCTGTAAAGCTTCACCTCTTGTAATCTCTTGCCGTACTTTTTCCCCGCTATCTCAACAAGCCCTACCCTCGTCATTTTATCTAGGTGATAAGAAACGGTTGACATTGGGAGTCCGAGCTCCTTTGCTATTTCTGACATCGAAAGAGTCCTCTCTTGCAGAAGTCTCAATATTAGAAGCGAAGTTTCATTTGTGAGAATTTGAGCAAGCTCCTTAGCTTTCTCATCACCAACATCGATTATCTCAAATTCCATTTACTGCACCAAGAATATCTGACAATGAATTATTAAAAACCTTTGTTTTCACTTCAAAAGGGATTGAAGCAAAACAGGGTAAAGTTATGAAAAGGAAAGAAAAACTAAATTCATGGCTTCTCGAGGATGATCTCAATTGTTGAGGTGTTGGCTGTTCTTCCGTCAGCTGTTGGGAGCTCCTCTGTGCCGATCTTTATCTCCTTAACCCTAACCTCTGGAAGGAACCTGTTTCTGACGATCTCTGCAACGTCAACGGCCCTGCTGATAGCCCTACCCCTTGCTCTGATGCTAACTTCCTTTGCACCCTCGTTGAACTGGGTTATTACGGCCAATACATAGTTCATAACAGGCTTCTTTCCTATGAAGACAACATGCTCCTCTGCCATTTTTGACACCCTCCGAAAGTTTTGTCAATAGCAAACTTTGGATATGTGGTTAAATACTTTTCGGTTGAATGCTCGGGTTTCCAGATATGCCATAAAAACCCAAGAAACCGAGTTTTAGTTTTGACATTTTTGTGTGTATTAGAAAATCTTTTTAAGGTTGATTATTACAAAAAGCTGGTGATACAATGGCCATTCATCCGATTGATTACAGGTATGGTAGTGAAGAGATGAAACGCATCTGGGAAGAGGAAAATAAACTCCAGAAACTTCTTGATGTGGAAGCCGCCCTTGCAAGGGCTCACGCAAAAGTTGGCAACATTCCTGAAGAAAGTGCAAGAGCAATCAGCGAAA
>LGET01000049.1 GCA_001507935.1 Thermococcales archaeon 44_46 | reverse complement strand
GCAACAATAATGTCCCCGTTGTCAGCGATGGCAACCCCAGTAGCCTCATCCCTCCATTTTCCCCCATAGGTCTTCTGCCACTTAACGTTACCATCAGCATCGAGCCTGAGAACCCAAACATCCCAATCACCAGCCCCAAAACTTTCAGTGTAGCCTGCCACGATAATATCCTCGTTTGGAGCGATAGCAACTGCATTAGCCACATCAGCATTGCTTCCTCCATAAGTCTTCTGCCATTTAATGTTACCCTCGCTATCTAGTCTCAAAATCCAAACATCCTTATCACTAGCGCTAAAACTCCAACTGGAGCCAGCAACAATAATGTCCCCATTGGGAGCTATCTTCACATCGTTGAAGATGTCCCACTTATCTCCTCCATATGTCCTGAACCACTTCACGTTCCCGTCTTTATCAAGTCGAGCAACGAACGCGTCCTTTTCTTTCTGCCCGACAACGATAATGTCCCCGTTCTCATCAACGGCTACTCCCTTAGCCTTTCCCTTACCATACGTCTTAGCCCAGTAGGACATCACAACACCCCCAGTTCACCCCCCATCAACCAGATGGACTCCCAACCTCTCCGCTACTTCCTTGGCCTTCTCCGTGAAGCCAGACTTTGAGAACATCGCCACCACCTGCATTATGCTTTTATGCACTCACCGTCGAGTTCTATCTCGTTAATCAGAATTTCAATTTCGGCAATAGAGTCCTCTCTCAACTTAGCTCCATCTCTAATTGCGAACTTTACCTGATCTATGACGCTCTCCAGTTCCCTTTCATGTCTGCCAGCACAGCCCTTCAGTTTGAGAAGATGAACATCGCCCTGAGAAAGAGGCGTTCCAACGGTTCTAGCTCTCTGCAGGACAGGCGTACTCTCCCGTGGATATGGATCGATGCTCAACCGATATTCAAGCTGTTCTTTTTCTTCCCGGAGCCTTTTCAACTCCCAGATGACCTTTGATGTTAGATCACTGGGAAATTTCCATGTTATGGCCTGTATCTTGGATATTCCCGGAAATGCAGTCTCGATATCTCTGTATATCTTCCCAAGAGTGTCATCCCCTAAGATCTGAATACATGGGATTATTGTCTTTCCAAGGCTTAGGGCCTGTCGGTACTCCCCCCTTACCCATTCTCTCATTTCTGTTCCAGTGGTATGCAGCAAAATGAAATAATCGGCATCGGAGATGGCCCTCCTTATTCTGTCTTCCCACACCTGTCCCGTTAGTATGTCGCTTTCTGCAAAGAATGCTCTCCAGCCATTTTCCTGTAAGGCCTTCTTCAGGGCTTTTGCGAAATCCCTCCCGGTTTTTGAGTAATAGCTTATGAAAACGTCAAATTTTTCTCCCAAGATTTCGCCCCCAGTTCACCGCCCCATCTTTATCTCGTGGATCAGGACTTCGGCGTGGGCAAGGAAGTCCTCGCCGAGCTTGACACCTTCCTCCATCGCCAGCTCGACCTGTTTTATCAGGCCGTCAAGCTCCCTGCTCTTGGAATAGACCTTCAGGTCGTTGAGGTACTTGAGGGCATCTTTATAGTTGCCGAGCTTGAGGTGCATCAGCGCGAGCTCGCCGGCGTAGAAGGCCGAACGGGAGAAGTCCTTTGAGGATACGCTCCTCTCAAGCTTCCTCTGGTAGCTAATGCCGAGGATCTTTGCCAGGTCTCTCTGGAGCTCCTCGACGCTCCCATAGCGCTCCTCTTTCCTCTTGGCGAGCATCTTGAGGACGATGTTGTCGAAGGGCCTAGCGTCGGGGTTCAGCTCGCTCGGCCTCGGCGGCTCCTTCGTGGTTATCGCCTGGGCTAAGCTCGAAAGGGAGCCGCCGTCGAAGGGGCGCTTGCCCGTTAGGAGTTCGTAGAAGACGACGCCTAACTGCCAGATGTCGCTCCTCTCGTCAACCTCGCCGAAGGTCTCCGGAGCTATCTGCTCGGGAGAGGCATAATATGGTGTAAAAGCCATTGTAGTGGTACTTTCCTCTCCAATAAACTTGCTCAGCCCCCAGTCGGAAATCTTGGGAATTCCGTTCTTCAGGAGGATGTTGCTTGGCTTCAAATCCCTGTGGAGTATCCTCTTGGAGTGTGCGTACTTCAGACCTTCGGCCGCGTTGAAGACCAGCCAGGCCGCCTTCTCTGCCTCCATCGGCTTCTTCTCCCTTTCGAGGGAGTCCTCACAGTACTCCATCTCGATGTACGGAACCGGAATAATGTTTACCTCGTATAAACGGACTATGTTAGGATGTATAAGGTGAAGCCAGTTGCCAACTTCTTTAATGAACATTCTTCCCATAGCTGGATTTAGTGTTTTTGGAATTTTTACAGCAACTGTCTTACCATCTCTCTTTCGGATAGCCTTGAAAACATATGCGAATCCTCCTTCTCCAATGTATTCTACCCTTTCATATAATTCACGGAGAGCATCAATTGATGGACCGTAAATCAGTTTTGGTTTTTCTACTTCAAATTCAAAAATTGTACGAAGTTCCTCAGAGAGGAAAGGAAATGCAATTGGGATGAGATATGGCGAAAGCAACATCTCATACCAAAATGGGATATCAACTTCTACTCCATCATAAATAGCTATAATAGCTATTAAAAAAATCTGTATAAGAGCAGGAAGGGATAATAAAACCGCAAGTTTATTAGTGGGTACTTTTTTCTGGATATAATTAGAAAGTAAAAAAGCCTGATATGGTAGGAACAAGCCCGTTATGTATCCTGAGAAGCTTATAGGAATGTACTCGTTAGGAGCCCAACCGATATCGCCTGTTAAAGCGCTGTAATATAGATAATAAAGTCCAAAAACCCCAAGGTATAATAAAGTGATTCCGGCAAGAATTTCTGGTTTATTCAGCCTTTTAACTTTTTCAAATATTAGAGGAACTTCCCATGATGTAATTAATATCAAAGAAAGATAAAAAGGTAACATGTCTGCTGTTTCTGCAATCTTAGAAACAAAGATTAAGTATCCTTGAAGTATTAGACCAAAGGTAAAGGCAAATAACAACGATATCTTCCTTAATATGGAATTTTTAGGTAATAAAAGAATCGGGAAGAATAGAAACACTCCGTAAACAAGGGGAAGCCCTAAGAACATTGCTGCAAATTTTAGTATTATCCATTCAGTTCCCCAATATACTTCGTCCATCTTTGGGTAATTACCAGTAACAGCTGCTATTGTTCCTTTTACCGCATTTTCAATGTTAAGATAGACAGCTCCTAGTTCTCTGTAAATTGAAATCGCTCTCCATAACTGGACTAATCCAACCGTCATGGCTATTAAAGACATTAGAAGTAATGCTTTTGATGCTCTCTCAAGCTTTTTAGAATAGATATACATTATTGCAAGGACTCCCGAACTGGGGAGTCCAATAGCATACAATGCACCTACTATGTCTAACTCATCACCTGAAAAGAGAAACCCATAAGTCCAGCTTGTAACAATAAAAAATATTAATATCAAGTAAAGGATATCTCTCTTTGTTACCATAGACACTATATCACCTCCCACCATAGTTATGAAAATAAGCTAAAATCAAAGCTCCTCAAGCTCCAGATGCTTCTTTTTTCTCTCCTCCCCAGTTACCTTCTCTGCGGCCACGTCAGGCTCAAGCTCACCCTCCTTAACAGCCCTAATCGTGTCTAAAATCTCCGCAAGCTCTTCATCGGTCTCGAATTCAACTCCAGTAGAGAGAGCCTGATCGGTGTAGCCGAGCATCTGGTTTAAATTCTCATTCAAATTTTGAGTGTCCAGTTGCATTTCGGTCAAACGTTGCTCCAGCTCTTCAGGAGACATTTCATGCAGAATCTTCCACGTAGGGGTGTTCTTCAAGATAGCCTCATTCTCCTTGATTATCATAAGGTTGCTCACGAGCATCATCTGCTTGTTCAATTGAAAATGAGTGTTCTGCAGATTCTTCTTCCTCTGGTTGAGGGTCTTTATTTTGGTGGCTATGGTCAGTTCTTCAGCCTTGCTTTTGGCTTTCTTTGCCTGCTCAAAAAGAAGTGCAATTTGCCTGTCAATTTCAAGCATCTCTGCCTCTATTTTTCTTATCTGCATGTCCAACTTAACATGGGTTTCCTTCAACTGGTTCAATGGAATGTCAAGCGGATTTTTCTTGCCAAAAAATCTGGAAAAGAAAGCCATTCACAACTCCTCCAGCTCCTTTGACTCTTTTTCCTTAACCTTTTCAAACGCCTCCTCTATGTCTGCCTCCCCAGCTTCAACCATCGCCCAGGCTTGAAGAAGCTCTTTTTCTGTCTGATCCTCTGTAGCCTCAAACTCAGCAACTTCCATTTCAAAGACTCTGTTGAGGCTGTTGACCATCTCATCGAATTCCTTTCCATCGAGGTTTATCTTTACCAAGGCAGTCTCAAGTTGCTCGGGCGCAATTTTGGCTAACTTGTCCCATATACCTATTTTTCTTAACTCCTTCTCGTACTTCTTTACAATGATGAGGTTCTTAACTAACGTGTACTGCCTCTGAGCCGTTGTAAAGTCCCTGAGCTTGAGCTTTTCTTCAAGGTCGAGGCTTTTAATTTCCTGAGCAAGCATCTTCTTCTTTAAGACATCTGCTCCGACTCCTTCCTGGAAGAGTTGCTTTTTCTTCCTCTCTATGTTGTTTATTTCCTTCTTCATTCTTTCCAAGCGGTTTCTTAGCCTTATCTCTTCCTCTTGGAGCTCCCTTAGGGAGAGTTTTTCGACAGGGTTTTTCCTAAACCTATCCAATATTTTCATTTTCTAACCCCCTTCATTAATACTAGTCCAAAACCATCGATATACTTAACAACACCATTCTCTTCATTGGCAACTTCATAAAACGCCTTCTTAACGTAAGCTTCATCCCCACAGTCTTTCACTTCTTCAAAGGGCAAATAGTCTCTTTCGGAGAGTTTCCCTCGTATGCATTCCTTTACTTTGGCATAGACTTCTTCATCGAGCTCCATGCGTACCAGCGGAGCGAGAGCCTTTGCATACTTGTCATTCGGATTGTAGATGACCTCTCCTGTCTCAACGTCAAGCAAAAGCAACGAGACGTTCTCAGAGTAGAAGTTTTGGTGGAACTGGTCAGAATTGACGTATTTTTTTATTCTTTCTTCGAAGCCTAGAGGCGTTGCAATAACTAGGATTGTGCGCTCGTTCTTTGAAGAATCCCTTGCATCAACTAGATAAGCGTTTATATCTGCGAGCTCTAATGGATCAGTATCAAACCCATAATCTGCAAGCTTATCAACCCTCGTTAGGTAATAAGCCTTTAAGAAGAGCTTTTCTTTGCTCCCAAGAAGTTTCTTCTCCTTTATCTTGACTTCCAAATACCTGTTCTCCGGCAAGTTCTTTAGGGTTTTTTCATCGAGTTTTGATGCGAACTTGGACACATCTTCACCAATTTTTTCGTTAAGTTCCTCTATCTTGTAAGTTTTGCCTAGAAGTTTTATTTCATTCTTGAACTTGCTCTTCAACCTCCCCAAAAGTTCAGCTCCTGTATCCTAGCATCCTCCCTGATAACAAGGCGGGATCCTTTTTCAAGATTCTCCGAGGCTTTGAGAACTTCATCTATCTTCTTGCGCAGTTCCTGATCTTTTTCCGCCAGTTCAAGCTCCTTTTTCTTGAGCTCCATCTCTTTCTGTTTTAACTCGATGCTCCTGCGCTGTATCTCCTCCTCTAACCTTTTTACTTCCCTTAGCATATTCTCTCTGGCCTTTTCAAGTTCTTCCTGAAGCTTTTCTTGAAGCTCCTTATCTTTCAATTCAGTAAGTTTTTTGACAAGTTCCTCCTTTTCTTTTTCAAAACGCTCAATTAGTTCCTGCTTTTCCCTTTCCAGTCTTTCTATCTCTTCCATGCTTGCACGCGAAATTTCTTGAACTATTCTTTCCTTCTCATATTCAAACGCTTTTGTAAGCTCTTCAATATGTTTCCTAAGTTCCTGAACCTTTTGTTCATAAATTGACCTCACCGTATCAACACTTTCTCTCTTGTCTTTCTCCCATTCTTCGAGCAACGTCCTAAACCAGTCATATTTGTTGGCCTCGTTAATTGCATCGTTAAGTTTTCCCTTGTATCTCTCCCAGGTTCTCTTAAAGTAATACCTTAGGGGAAGTTTTATGTTGGGATTGTTAAGTTGCTCCTCAACCCATTTGTCCATTCCGAGGTAATAAGTCTTCAGCAACTCCAGAACCTCAGAATCCCTTCTGTAAAGCTTCGTCAGGATGTCGTCCTTCGTCATTATCTCAAATATGTTGTACTTCAAGATTTCATCGACCACTTGAAGCTCTTCCTCTGTGAACCTCTTCTTTGCGGGATAAAATGCTTCACCATTTTGTTCAAAACTCCACGCGAGTATTGCCAAAGCCGCTTCAAACTTGGCCCTGAATGCGTTATCTAGATCCTTCAGAAAACCCCCACAGAAGCCGTCCAAGTAGCTGTCATATGCTCTTTTCACTTCATACCATAAGCGCTCCCTTTGGGCAAAGTCTTCTACCAAGATGTCTCTGCCCTGCTTCAGGACCCTTTCGGCAGGCTTTAATAGGTTTTTAACACATTCCACATCTCCATCATCGAAGATCCCCACCTTTCATACCCCCACGAGGGATTCAATTTCCTCCCCCAGTTTTTTACCGATATAGTCTACAGCATCCCCATAACCCGAAAGCACTAACTTTATCTTGGTTTCACTGCCTTTAGGCTTGAGAGTTAATTCAATGTCCACACGGCCCTTTCTGGTCAGAGTAAAGTACTTCGCAGAGCGAATATCTGAGGAGTAATAACGAATATTGTTCTTGGAGAATATGTATTCTAAGAGTTTTTTAACGACCTCTGCGGATTCTTTGCTATGATATTCGAGAACCAGCTCGTTAGGTTGAATATTGGCTTGTAAATCTCTTTCATGCAGTGAAAAGACTTTTACCTTTTTGGAAGAGTCTGGACTTAGCTTTGAGAGAAGTTCTTCTGCGAATTCACTTACATCTTCGGTGTCAATGATAAAAGTTAGACCTCTAGGCTTTAAGATCCTCGCACGTTCTTGCCATTTCTCCAAAAGGTAATCAATTCGCTTTCTTTCTGCGTCGTCTTCATAATCAACAATAAAAAGGTACTTCATTACAACACCCCATTTAGCTTCTTCTCAGCAGCTTCTATTAGGTCAACAACTCTTTCAGAGTATTCTATTATGAATTCTAAGTCCTCATCACTGGGAGAGTACCCCTCATGCACTACTTTGTTTCGTATACTGTAGAATATTCTAGGAAGTTCTGCCTCTAGCTTAGGAACATGAATGTTATGCATGTGTAAATACCTGACAAACCCATAATACTTATCAGCAAATGTGTAGTCGTATGTTCCATGTTTTTGGACGCCTAATTCCTCCAAATCCACATTGAATTTCCTTAAAAATCCGTTCAAT
Source organism: Thermococcales archaeon 44_46 (assembly GCA_001507935.1). GTDB lineage: Archaea > Methanobacteriota_B > Thermococci > Thermococcales > Thermococcaceae > Thermococcus_A. The sequence continues at coordinate 2,135 of LGET01000049.1, read as the reverse complement.
GCAACTTCCATAGCTCCGAGGTAGCACATCGCAACAGCCCAGTTTTCTGAAAACTGTGGGTGTTTTGCTATGAATTCGGCTAATTTGGGAAGAAATCCTTTTGGCTTTACTTTCACAAGTAAAGCATCGAGTTTATCGGCAAGATACTGGGCTTGCCGTTTTAAGTATTCTCGGCCGTAAATGTTGCTCTTCTCCAAGGCAGTTCTTAAATTTGAGATGTCCGCTTGTAAAGCCACTTGGTTAGCCCTGAAGTCCAAGTCGTCTGTTTTTAGTGCACTTATTTTCGCGAGAACTCCTTCAATGACGTTTAACGTGTTTAGAAGAACTTCTTTCTCAAGTTCATTTCTGATAGTTAAGGATTCTCGAAGTTTTTTGGACTCCCTTTCTATTATTCCGCAGAGTCGAGAAAGTTCAACATCATTGTTCGTCATAGTATCACCATGACTATTAATGTTTGTTTTTAATCCTTAAATACTTTTCGGCAAAATGGAGAAAAGATTGTTAAGGGAGCATGTGGAGAGTTAGTGAACATAGATCAACCTTATCCATAGTGGCTATAAAGTGGAGAATCAGATAAGCTCTCCGAAAACTTCCAAACTTCGCTATTATTGGATAATATTTTTGTTCTTGTCTCCTCACTAAGCACATATAATAGTTCGGGCATTAGTTTGTCAATAAGCCCGTCAATGAGCATCTTATTGAGTTTTTTGAGCTTGGAAGAGTACCTCTTGTCCTCTGTTATTGAGATATAGTGCAGAAAGTCCACTCCTTCAGCTCGTCCGAGGAGGTAATTTTTATATCTCCTCATTTTGTCCAATGCTTCAAGTCCTTTGCCAAATAGTGTGGTAACAGTTCTTTCTCCTGTGAGTTCAAAGATTTTATCTTGAAGATAACTATCAAAATATTTTCGGAACATTTTTACCGTGATAATAGGCTTTTGAGGTTCATAATTTCTGAGCCACTCATATTTTCTGTAGAGGTTTTCTAGCTGAGTTCGTTTTTTAAAGGCTCTATTGGGAGTATAAAAATTCTTGAATGTTTTATCTAAAGAGTAGTACCCGAAAATCGGTTGTGTTGGATCAAGAATGTGTTTCTTCTTGAATATTTTGAGCTCTTCGATTAGTAATGGGTGAATGAAAACTGGGGTAAAGTTTTTGTCGTCGTCTGCCTTTAATTTCTTTCTGTGGAAGTATATAATGCCTTTTCGGAGATCAATTTGTTTTAAAACTTCCTCATTGACTCGCACCTCAAATTGTAAGTCATTTACTTCTGTGCCTCTTGCTCCGGTCAATAATACGATCAGAGTTGCTAATCGCAGTTTTTCAACTGCCATACTATCTCTTTCCTGCCTGAGAATTGCAAGCCATTTTAGGGCATCTTTAACTCTTTCGTCACTAATGACTTTACTCTCTTCTTTCTTTTTAAATGCCTTTAGTTGACTTCCTTTTGATCTTAAGGTGGATTTCGAGAGCTGTGTTAAGTAAAAGTCAATGTCAAAGACTTCAATTCCAAGCGTCTTCGAGAGAAGAAGATTGTATTTCTTGAGCAAGATGTGTTCAAGGGCTTTACGAGTGTAGTAAAGATAGGTTTGGAGGGTATGACGTGCTGGACGTCGTTCTTTAATGTATTCATTAAACGCAACATATACATCACGTGCTGTGATCTTTATTTCACCATTAGCTGTTTGTTCTGGGTTTTTAGTTTTGAGTAAATATTCGATGAAAACGTTTATGGCTGATGACTTATTTTGGAAAGCTCCAACGGTCAATTGGCCATTTTGTCTTTGTTTGACCAGCTCTTCTTTATATTCGTCGAAGTCACTTAGCATTATGATCACAGCATCTGTATCAGTGAAGGATTCAAGTGAATCCTTTTGATGGGAAAACACCTTCCTCCTCATGGACACCACCCAGTATGAACTTACTGTTTAATATTATCAACAAAATTATTAATAAACATATCGGTCTTTCATACAATACAACCGATGATGTATAATTATTGTAGTCATCTTGGAGCAACAACTGGGATAATAGTATGAAAAACTAAGAAATAGTGCATATTTTATCCTTTCCTATCTTTAAAATTTTGGGGAAAAAGTATGCAAAAAATTGGGTCTTTTTGACACTCATCATCGG
>LGET01000048.1 GCA_001507935.1 Thermococcales archaeon 44_46 | reverse complement strand
CTATCAACGATTTTCTTGCCCACGGCGTAGGCGTACCTTATAACCGTTCCATTGACTTCTTTGGGAAGCTCAAACTCTTCCATGCCCTTCACGTCATACCACTTTTCGAAGACCTTGGTCCCATTGTCCAAGAATCCCCATATTCCTAATCCGGTTCCGGTTGCGTTCTCAAAGTGGAAGGTTATCTTTCCATTAGCCTTTTCAATCCTTACATTGGGATGCTTCAGCTTAAGTATTTTTATCACACCACCGTCGGAGTAGACCAGCTCATAGGGGTCTTCAGGGTTTATGAATAGCTTAACAAGGGTTGTGTTAAATGTTTCATCGTTCATTAAAATAGCGTACCTGTAGTTCAGGTTTATGTAGAGGTAAGCGTTGGAAGTGGAAGAGGAAAGCTCTGGCTTTATTATCTCACTTTTATACTCCACGTAAACCTCCTCTGGAGTTAAAGTCCTCCCACCAACGTTCACCACGGCATTCCACTTCTCCCCGGGCTTGACAATCACCCTGTAGTTCTCCTTCTGAAAGACAAACGCTCCAAGGGAGGAAACCATGGGCAATATAACTATCCCGTATTCCTCCGTTATGTTATACTTGGGATGCATTCTCGCGGTATCAACGATAGCACCAAACTTGAGGAAGTCGTAATAAGAGACTATTACATAATCAACTCCAAGGCTCATCGCCCAGTTCTCGTCGAGTTTTCCGAGATAGTATAGAGCAACACCGGAGTTTGGACTGCCCTGAGCAATGGGAGACCTTCTTGAGTAGTAGGTAACCCAGTGACCGTAGTCCCACCAAGCCAAAACGATGTCATTCTGGTTGGAGTTTTCTCTAAGCCATGTTAAAGCATTCTCCCAGTGTTTGTTCATATACGGCCTTAGGGAATACGTCTCTTTCAGGGAGAACCCGGTGTTAACCGTGGGAAGAAGGAAGAGCAACCCAATGCCCAAGGCGGAGGCTTTCCTTCCGTCCACGCGGGGCCTTAAGGCATCATAGAGTTCAACGACTCCGAGCCCAGCCATTAGTGCCACAGCCATTGACCCAATAAATAGGAACCTTGTCCATGTCTTTATCATGTAGAGGCTTGGGAATATTAAACCCAAAAACAGAAAATCTGGGAGCTTGGCCCTTTTTGGAACAAACCTAAGGAAAAAAAGCGGGGCTAAGAAAAGGCTTATCGAAAACGCGCTCCATAGGTCGCTAAAACTTGAAGGTCGAGTTTCCTGAATTGGTGCCTCTTTGAAAATCCCGAACCCGGTAGAGAGGTCTTTCAATGCCTCAAAGCGGTGGAGAAGTATGAACGTTCCCAGGAGGGCCAGCCCAACCAGAACTCCAGCCCTCACTCTCTTATCTTTGACGAATCTTTCAAGGATGAAAAGTAAGACTATGAAAGCTACACTTAGTGGGACTAAGTACTTAACGTGAACAGCCAAATAGACGTCCTTAATTACTCCTAACTCAATTCCAAGTTTTTGGGCAGCCCTCCCAGCCAATCGAGTCTCTTCCCCAAGCATCCCGTGTCCAAATTTTTCTCCGAGTGCGTTGGCTATAAGTGCTCCAAGGACTGTTGAAATTGTCAAAGCTAGGGCGTCAAACAAGTTTTTTTTCTTATCTAGGATGAAAGCCCCAACGGCAAGGAAAACTGCATTTGTCAACAAGAATACAAATATCGGATAATACGCTTGCCAGAAAACTGAAGCAAGACCACTAGCAAAGGCGGGGATTAGATAAAAGACAAGCCTCTTATATCTCCACGCCCTTCTGGTCTTGCTTAGAGCCAGAGAAACCCCAAACAAAGCCACCGAATACCAGAAGAGCATGTAGTTGTCTCCCCTGTAGTAGTTGGCCATCGATCTGAAGACATGACCAAAGCTTATTGCAAGGAAGAGGGAGGCAAAAAAAGCCTTCTTCTCATCGTAGAGCTTCAGGAGTGCAAGGTAAAAGAAGACCACCGTCAAAACACCAAAAATCAGGGGCGTGATTCTGAAAGCGTTGTAAAGAGAAACCCCAAAAACACTCAAAATCTTGTAAAGATAGGCTGGAGTCATCCAGAGGCCGAGGGGGTGAAAATCTCTTACCTGATACCCCCCGGGCCCCCCGGCAATCGTCAAAAAGTTAAACCACTCTCCAGTTTTCAAAGCCTCCTCGATATAAGCTAAATGAAAATAAGGATCATAGCCGAGCATATACTTGTGCCTCAGGGGAATTAACCTCAGAATGAGCGCAATCACAGTCAATATAGGCAAAGCGAATTTAGGCTTAAAAATATCTTTCATACCGCCCACCAAACTTATATTTCTCCTTCCTTCACCTTAAACATTTCTACCCCTTTGATTTCTTTCCTTAAATTCAGCAAGACAAAAATAACGGCCAACCCGGCCACGAGGGAAGTTTGGTTTTCGATTGTATAAAGATATTCGTATCTAAGCTTTAAAATTGCCATTAACACTAAAATCGCCAAAACAAAAAGACCAATCTTAACATCAATAAAATCTTTAATCTCGGGCTTTTCGAACTTATACGCTCCCACCAAGACCTCCTTAAGAATCATAAGAGAAGGTAGAACCCCTAGCAAAATGGCTTTAACTGCCTCAAAAGAAAGAAAGCCCTCCACAAAGACTTCGTTCATTAACAAAAGAGCATAGAAGAAGTAAGCAATGAGCCCCAAATCTTTACTCTTTCTTGCTAACAAATACACTAACGGTATCAGCACAATGGCTTTTGCACCTAAAATCAAACCTCCTATTACTGCTATTATTCCCCAGATCATCCCAGCTCCCTCACGATATCCCTCAGATAATCACTTGGGCCCAAGTCTATTGTTGGCACAAGAGTATTGAACTTCCTAACCGTTTTTTCCCTCTCTAAATACTTCTCATACAAAAATTTCAGCGTTTCCCCATTTATATCCTCGGTATAGAAGAGTATTGGATTCGGAGAGAGTATTACGGCTTTGTGTTTCTTCTTCAGCATGAGCATTAGCCTGTAAAGCAGTGATGTGTGGCCCATTAGATCAGTGATAATAATTAGATATGAGGGCTCCTTGATGCTAAGTAAAGCCTCACTAAGCCCGCTTCTCTTTCTCGGAAAGAGTTTCCCCATGAATTTCCTTCCCTTCTCGCTGAACCTTAAAATAACATTGCTCCTTAAACTTATCAGGCCCTTTTCAGGCTTGAACTTCACCGCGGCCCTGATTCTATTCATTTGCTCCCTTCCCCTTGAGGGCTTAACGATTTTGACTCCCCCATCATCGTAGATAACAAGACCCACCCGATAATTTTTCTTTAAGAGTATCGTTGCCAGATGGAGAAGTAGAGTTGATGCATAATCTATCTTCGCCCTCCTCAGCCCTTTCCTCATTTCTTTGGTTGCATCTAAGACCAGGTAAATGTCCCCCTCCCATTCCTTCATGAACTCTCTAACTATAAGCTCTCCCAAACGGGAGGAGGCCTTCCAGTCTATTCTCCTTAAATCATCTCCGGGCAAATACTTCCTAAGGCCTTCGAGCTCAAGTGTCTCCAATCCGAGAAAAACACTCCTCTTGTAAATCTCGCCAATCTTTAAGTTATAATCCTCTTTGGCCGCTTCCCTTATCGACTCAACGGAAGGCATCACATCAAGCTTGTACCTACCAATCTCCAGCTCTTCAAAATAGAGCTCCTTCAAATCATAAACCTCTATCTTGAGAGGAATCTCATACTCTCCTTTTTTCTCGGGAATAATAAAGAAATCAATAAACATCTCCTCTCCCGATTTAAGTATGTAAGTCCCACCGTTGACAATCCTTACGTTTGGGATAATATCATCCTTTACCCTAATCTTCACATCACTTCCAAGGTTTTTGACCTTTAAAATAACCTTGGATTTTTTCATTTCCTCAGCCTTTGCAGGAAACTCAACATCCACTTTTACCTCTGGATTAAACTTATTTCTGGTTTTTAGCGTATACAAAGCTAATCCTAAGCCAAATAAAGCACTAAAAGCATTTGAAGAGAGATATCCATGTGCAAAACCAAGGCCTGAAAGTGTCCATAGCAAGTCCTCTCTTTTCATACTGGCACCTCTACCTCATCGAGAATCTCCCTTATGACGTCTTCGCTCTTAACTCCTTCAATTTCATAGTCGGCCCTAACAATGAGCCTGTGCGCTAACACATAAGGGGCCATTTCCTTTATGTCGTCAGGTATCACATAATCTCTTCCTCTGAGGAAAGCCAAGGCTTTCGAAGCATAAAGGAGATGCTCAGCAGCTCTTGGAGAGGCTCCAACCAAAAGTCTGTTGTCTTTTCTGGTTTTGGTGATTATTTCATATAGGTATTTCAGAACCTCTTCACTAGTTGTGACCCTTCTAACCTGAGCCATTAAATTCAAGATCTGAGTTGGGGTGAATACCTGCTTTACTTCCCTAAACTCTCCCTTGTCTTTTCTAAGCAGCATTTCAAGTTCTTCCTCTTTATCGGGATAGCCCATCTCTATCCTCATCATAAATCTATCAACTTGGGCTTCTGGTAGGGTATAAACTCCTTCGTACTCCAATGGGTTTTTGGTTGCTATCAAGAGGAAGGGCTTCGGAAGAGGAAGGGTTCTTCCCTCTATTGTGACTTGACCCTCCTGCATTGCCTCAAGAAGAGCGGACTGTGTTTTTGGCTGAGCTCTGTTGATCTCATCCGCTACAACAACGTTAGCAAATATGGGCCCCTTCTTTATCTTGAATTCGCTAGTTCTTTGATCGTAGTAAACGGTTCCCACTATATCGGCGGGCAATAGATCAGGCGTTAGCTGAATTCTCGAAAATTCCAAACCGATGGCATGCGCAAAGCTCTTTGCTATTGTCGTTTTTGCAACTCCCGGCACACCCTCGAGGATCACATGTCCTTGGGCCAATAATGCAACCGCCAAAAGTTCTATAACATCATCTTTTCCAACAACGGCATTGTGAATTTCAGCTTTGAGTTTTTCAAGGAATTCTTTACCATTCATTTTAACCACCTAGCTTTTTTCCGGTGTTTATTTCCATTATTATCTTCCTAAGAACCTTTTCATCATAACCCTCTTTCTTTAACTCCTCTATCACATCATCCAAACTTTTTTCTTTTTCCTTAAAGATTTTGCCTAGCAGCACATTTACAACCCTGCTTATTCCCTCTAAGATCAGGCCACTCTCAACGAGTATAGCCAGAATTGCCACTCCCAAAATCACATAAAAGACTTTCATCTTGTCCAAGCTTCTTTTAATAACCACCGTTCCAACGGCGTAGGGATTGAAGTTGGAGTGATGGGCCTCATCGATATAAATCGTATCTGCTTTTATGTAGTTCACAAAGTTCCTTATGAAGGGCTCGTTCTTCTCGAACATATCGTTTATGAAAACACTTGGATCCGAAAACAGGATTATCTTTCCGTTTCCATACTCAAGCTCGCTCATTATGGGGAGTTGCCTCTGGTTGTTTCCTATGACCGTCACTTTGCTCGTGTAAATTGAACCTTCGGCCCCAGCTATTACGGATGGGACGTTGAGTATCAACTTATCCACTCCAACACTTAGCCTTGGATCCAAGATCCTCACGAGCTCTGGGAAGTTGTAGTTCTTTGAATAGAAGACATCAATGGGAACGAGACCGGTAAACCTGGCCGTTAAGTTTAGACCACTCAAAATGTCATTTCCGGTTCCAAAGTCATCTATTAGGACGAGAGTCCCCCCATTCTCCAGAAACTTCTTGATCTCATCAATCTCAAGGGAGGAATATCTCAAATCGGGCCCAAGGATCAAGAGAACACCTTCTCTCTCACCAAGACCAAAGGAGTTATAGGAGGTTATTATGGGGATTATACTAGCTTCCTCATAGAGGAGCCTTCCAAAGTTTGAGGCCCCGTTCCATTTTGCATTGAAAACGCTGAAGTCTGTATTGGTATAGAACACGGGTATGTTTAAAGGCATCACGAGAAGAAAGATACCGAATGCCATAAGAATAACATAGGCAGCTCTCTTCATAACTCCTCCCTCACTATAAATGATGCTATAAAACTAGCAACGTTTCTAAGGAATTCAAGGACATCTTGCCTTCTTAAGGGTCTTTTGCCGTAAACGTGTTTCTCATGGATGCGTGTAATCCTTTCAAAGTAGTAGGAAAAGTTCTCTCCCCTTAACCTGCTGATAAGCTCTCTTGGAGTGATACTTGGCTTGAGGTTGTAATACTTGAGCAGCTTTTGGTATACGTCTCTATACATCTCTCTGAGGGACATTATTTTTCTTCTCTTTTCTAGTTCTTCCATCTTTTCGATCTTTTCAAGCTCTTCAAGGGCTTTCATAAGTTTTACGAACTCTTCATCGCTTATGCCAGTTCTTCTTCTTATGTACGCCTTTCTTGCTAGGTATCCAATGCCGCCCAAGAGAATCAGAATCAAGGCAAAGAGAAGGAACTCCATTATGGAAAACTCAACCACTTCAATGCTTATAACATTCGACTTTGCTTCATCGTAGTACTGATTCCCAGGGAAATAAGCGTAAATCTCATGTTGGCCGGTGTTGTTAAAACCAAGTTCAACTTCAAAATTCTTGGATGCTTGGAAGGATTTGTAGAGTGTACCATCAACGTACATCTCTATCGGAACTTCCCCATTAACTCCCGTTATCTCACCAATTATCTTTACAGTTTCTCCTTCTTTGATCTGATCTCTATCGGCCTTTATGGTTATTCTAACAGGATATTTGAGGAATACAAGACCAAGGGATGCTTTGCTTTCAGCATAAATCTCGTTACCGGGATATGTAACTTTCACTATTTTTCTTCCGCTCTCACTACTCGTAACGTTGAATGAAAAACCTCCATCAGGGGAGGTTATTAACGCGAATCCCTTGCCATCAAACTCTCCAAATACTTCTTCTCCTTTTAGGGGCCTTCCATAATAATCCCTCAGAGTACCACTCACCCTTATGCTCTCGTTGATATATGCACTTCCCTTAGAAGAGAGAATTATTCTCGTGGGAATCTTCACCACGTTAATTACAAGGACGTTTGATTTCTCAACATTTCCGTCCTTCACTCCAGTTGCAAAAACCTCATACTTACCAACCGTGTCAAAGGAATACACATAAAAAAATCTACCATCTTTAGCCCTCAAAACTATGGTTTGGTTTTCGATATGGAGATAAACAGTATCAAAGCCCGAAGCATAGCCGTAAAAGGTAACATTATCATAGACAAAAGGGTTAAGGTTTGAGGCATAAAGGATCAATAAATCAGGAGGCAATATGTTGTAGGCGTTCAAAACCTTCTCATAGCCAAAGTACATTCTCTTGATTTTCTCCAGCTTCTCTCTAAGGGAGGATGTATCGAGAGTTAAGATGGTGTTGTCTTCATCAATGAACTCAAAGGTATCAATCACATCAAGGGCTCTCTCAGCACTCGAAATCCCCTCTCCCATCATTTCTAACCCTTGGCTTGCATTAACGTAGGCATACCAGTCGTTTGTCTCTTTAACGACTTCTATGTTATCCAAGAAGAGCCTCTGGCCAAGAGCTATATCCCTTAAACCCGCGCTAAGCTCTAGAAAAGGGGGTAGATAATTTTCAACCTTTGACTTTATTCCAAAGGACTTATAGAACTCTATCTCATCTCTAGTTGTGTTTAGTTTCGTTTCAACATTAATAACGTAGTAAAGGCTCTCGTTATCCTCGGCAATTATCTTATCAAGGGCCATCTCAGAGTAAAGAAGGATAACTCTAAAATAGATATAAATCCCCTTATCGTTCTCATAGGCGGTCTCATATTCAAAATGCCTTTCCATGGCTAATCCAAAACCGCTGAAGACCAGAAGTGTGATAATGATTAAAGCTACACTGTTCTTCATTTTCCCTCAAACTCAAAAGACAATGACAAACATTTTAAAGTTAATGGTTTTAAAGTAAAAGGGGTAAAACCATGAGGGCAGAAAAGATAGCAAGCGCTCTTTTAGCAGGCATTGGGGCTTTTTTGTTGATCTATGGGGCAATAAGTTCCAATCAGACCCAGATTAATTTGGGCTTTGCCGGGCTGTTTCTAGGCTTTGTAGTCTTTACATTCAAATCTAAGGATTACGTTAAAAGAGAAGCCCTTGACAACTTAATACTTCCCTACATCGAGACCCTTCGGCGCATGGTAAGGGATTTGGGCCTTGAAGGTAACGCTCTCTACATACCTCCCTATGAAAACATGCCTGAGGGAGGAAATTTCATCCCCCTACATGAAGATTTTGATCTTGACCTTGGAAGGATGGATGAGGAGACGGTTTTTTTGACCAATGTGGCTAATGAGAGGCAGATGGGACTTTTAATAAGGCCAACGGGAGTTGATCTTGTTAAAAAGTTTGAGGAATATTCTGAAAGCTCACTTGATGGAAGCGGCCCTTCAACAGTTGAGAGCGTTGCATCTTCTGTTTTGAGGGCCTTTGATCTTGCCAAAGGAGTCCATATAGAGGAAAATGAAAAAGAATTTAGGATTATCGTAAAGCCAACGAACATGGAGATATGCAGGGCTAGCATAGAAAGTTGCAACCAAACGGCCTGTCCGGTGTGCTCATCAGTTCTCTTGGCTCTTGCAAAAGGCACAGGTGAAGTTTTGGAAAGTGAGAACTTTACAATAACGGAGTACGGAATTGAAATAAAAGCCAAAAAGCTCGGGGGAGTTAGGGAATGGATGTAGAAGATTATATGCTACTTTTCTTCTCCTCATGGGTTCTCATATCAGCACTTGCAACAAAGAGCGTCGACGTATTCCTGACCCTAACGCTCATCGGGCTTTTAATAACCCTCGAAGTGGGGAGTTTATTCTTAAGCAAGGAACAAAAGGAAGGCTTAAAGCCCCTAGTTGAGCTCTTGCTTGTTATCTTCGCAATCATAGTCATGAAGAAGGTGTACGAGGTTTTGAGTGGTTAAAGCTCCTCCCTTCAGGACGTTTGGTATACAAAAACACATTAGTTTCACTGATTTTTAATCATTTTAAGACTTCATGCACATTTCTTGCCACGATGATTCGGAAGGTCAGCATAATAATTAACAGACAGAATGTACTCAATGCATAGCATGGTACAGAGTACACGGTACATTATGTGTACTGTACCATGTGCCTTAGCATAATAAATCGATTTGCCTTTTTAATCTTGTAGTTTCAAAAAGCCGGCATTAGCGAGGGGGTTAATTCGATGGAACCCTAACCCTTTAGGGCGGGTAGGAAGTCAGTGCGCAATCTATTTAAGAGTCTAAAAACTATCTTCATTGGTGAAAAAAGTGGAGATAACGTTTGAAGAGAAAAGAATAATCCTCGCCAACAAGCGAATTAATAAACTTGATGAATTCGTCTTTAAAGTTACCTCAATCTTAGAAAAATACACCGAATACGTAATAGTAAGTGGTTACGTCTCAATTCTATTTGGACGCTCTCGAGGTACAGAGGACATAGACATTGTGATTTCACAGATTTCTCTTGATAAGTTTAACGAAATGTTTAATGATTTTGTGAAAAGCGGCTTTGAATTCATAAACTCAGATGACCCCATTGAGCTCTTTGAAATGCTAAGCGAAAAACAAGCAATTAGAGTGTGTGAAAAAGGGACTATTTTTCCAAATGCTGAAATAAAGCCCCCAAAGGATAGGTT
>LGET01000047.1 GCA_001507935.1 Thermococcales archaeon 44_46 | reverse complement strand
TTGGCATAATAGATTCCGAAAAGGAATAAAATGAGTGCCGTGCTCTGAATCACTGCATGCAATTGAAACGGCTCCACTAAAATCACCCGTCGAGCTGTAGCTCCCCATAACCCCTCGCTATGTTGTGCTTGGTCGTGAAGTCATCCGCATCGGCTAGAGCAAAGATGAAGCTTATTTTCTGTCCGGGAGTAAAGGCCTTATCGTACTGATCTCCGGTATTGAGCTTCCTCTTGAACTCTATTATCGTAACCCCGTTCTCCTCTTTGCCGGCATACTCAAGAATATCACTACTTCCGCCAAGCTTCTCATCGGGTGGATGGGAACCGTAGGTTCCGGTGGAATAAGCATCGATCACAACGGTGTTGCCGTCTTGAACCCATCCAAAAACCATGTCTGCATCCTTCATCTTGTCAGTGGGTTCAAATCCTATAGCCACCCAACCTGTTGTCTGCCCCTTAAGGGCCATGTAAAGGTAAGTGTCGTCGTTTCTCCAGTAAACGGTGAGTTTTCCTCCTGCCAGGGAAAGCTCGTGGGCGTACTCGTTCTCCCCGATGGTGCCATCAGCCTTCCATTCTCCTAGCTGGATGGGGGTTTCACTTTGAGTCGTTTGGGTTGTGGAAGGAGTCCCGGAGCCCCCTCCCTCGGTGCAACCGCTTAGAAACACTACTCCAACAAGGAACAAAACAACAAAACCGAGTTTTTTCAAATCTTTCATGCGGTGTCACCTAAGAAATTAAAAAAGTCAGAAGTTGAAGTTTATATCCTTCATAAGCTGGTCGTAGAGTTCCTCCTTATAGACATCGGGATACTGCATCATGTAGTCGTAGTGCTTCTTAAGGATGTTAAAGTGTTGCCTCTCCATGTCGGCAAGCATGTTGAGCAGAACTTTGGTTTTTTCATTTGCTGCATACTTTGCAAGTTCGTTGTAAAGCTTTTCACTCACAAGCTCAGCTTCCATGGCTATCTCGTAAACTTCGTCAAGGTTGATATCTGGTTTTTTAATGGCTTCACTCATTTTTTCTGCAATAACTTTGAACTCTCCCATTATTTCAATTTCGATCTGTTTTGGTTCTTCTTCGCTCTCCTTAAACTTCTCGGCCATTTTCTCTACTATCTGTCTGTGCTTGTCTTCCTCCTTAGCCAAAAATAGAAGCTCATCTCTAATAATATCGCTCTTTACAAGCGAAGCCATCTTTTCGTATGCCTCTTTTGCTTTTATTTCGGCATTTACGGCAATTTCAAAAACTTCCTTATCCGTTATCTTCATAGAAACCACCGGTTATATATTCTCGTTAAAGTTATTAACGTTTTCGGAACTTTGGTGATTCGTCCCTTGGAAAGTTTTTGGGAGATAAAATTTCAGTTTGGTTAGATAAAACCTTTTATAGGTGTGTGCAATAGTATATATTGGTGATTACAAATGGACAAACTTGTCCGTAACAAAATTTTTGATGAGATATACAGGATTGGCGAAGATGGTGTCCCTGAATTTAAAACCTACGCCGCTGGAGAGTGGGTTTTTGGAGAAAGTTTTTCTGAGGTTAAAAGTCCCATAGATGGCAGAACTATAGCAAGGGTTTCAAGGCTTAGCAAAGAACAAACCGAGGAAATTCTTTCCACAGTTTATGAAAAAGGAAGGGAGGAAATAAGAAATTATCCTGGGGAAAAGAGAATAGAAAGCTTTTTGAAGGCGGCACAGTTGATGAGGGAAGCATTTGAAGACTTTGTGAGAGTTTTGGTCCTTGATGCTGGCAAGCCGAAAAGCAATGCAACTGGGGAAACAAAAGCCACTATTGAAAGGCTCGAAAAAACTACTTTTGAGTCAAGGAGAATGCTTGGTGACTATATCCCTGGAGACTGGAGTGAAGAGACCCTCGAAAGTGAGGGAATAGTAAAGAGAGAACCATATGGGGTTATCTTGGCAATAAGTCCCTTCAATTATCCGCTGTTTATCTCCGCAACAAAAATAATACCCGCCCTTTTCAGTGGAAATGCAGTGCTGTTAAAACCTGCATCTGCAGATCCTCTCGCGGCACTTCTATTTATTAGGGTCTTAGAACTTGCAGGCTTTCCTAAGGAGAGCTTTGCCCTCTTAACAATACCTGGAAGATTTATGGATGATGTGGTAAAGGACAAGCGTATAAGGGCTATAACCTTCACTGGCAGTACAGAGGTTGGAGAGCACATAATAAGAACCGGTGGAATAAAAGCTTACCATCTTGAGCTTGGGGGCAAAGATCCTGCCATAGTTTTGGATGATGCAGACCTTGAGCTTGCGAGTGAAAAAATCATTAAGGGTATGGTGAGCTATTCTGGCCAGAGGTGTGATGCAATAAGGCTCATACTAGCACAGGAGGAAATTTATGAGGAGCTGAAGGCGAAGATTCTTGAAAAGCTGAAAGAGATAGAACCCAAAAACCCGCTGGAGGATGAAAACGCTGTAATGGGGCCTCTTATTGACAAACATTCTGCGGATTATATTGAGGAGGTCTACAAAGATGCCATAGAGAAGGGAGCGAAGCCTTTGACCGAATTCAAAAGAGAGGGCAACTATGTATGGCCAATACTCCTTGAAGCAGACAAAGAGAAGGTTAAAGAGCTTAGAGCTTTTCAAGAGGACGTCTTTGGCCCGCTAACTCTGATTATCAAAGTCAAGGATGAAGGCGAAGCAGTTGATATAGCGAATTCCTCCCGTTTTGGACTGGATGCCTCTGTTTTCAGTGAGTGTGAGAGGAGGGCAAGGAAGGTCGCGAGGAAGCTTGAAGTCGGGAGTGTTTTCATCAACGAGTACCCGAGGCACGGCATAGGCTACTATCCATTTGGCGGCATGAAAGACAGCGGCGTGGGAAGAGAAGGCATAGGCTACTCTGTCGAACAGCTTACGACGACAAAAACGATAGTGCACAACTTCAAGGGCTACGGTGTCTGGGAGTACCTTTGATTTTCTCCCCTCTTTTGTTCTGAACTGAAAACTTTATAAGTTCGAAGATTTAATCTTTTAATGCAAATTTTAAAGGTGATGGCCATGAGTGAGGAGTTAGTTTTCAAAGTTTTAAAAGAAGCAGGAAAACCTTTAAAGAGCGCTGAAATAGCAGAATTGGCTGGAATTGATAAGAAAGAGGTAGATAAAGTCATTAAAAAGCTCAAAAAGGAAGGAAAAATAATTTCTCCGAAGAGGTGTTACTACGCTCCTGCTGAGTGATTTCCGCTTATTTTATTAACCCCTAAAGCTTTTACATTTTTGGTGGGTGAAAATGGAGGAAATGCTCAAACTGGCGAGTCAATTTTACGAGGACGAATACAAAGATTCGGTTCTCTATGCTTCTTTGAGTAGAGGGGAAAAAGATCCAAAGCTGAAAGAAGAATTTTTAAGGTTATCTCACATGGAATCAAATCACGCAAAATTCTGGCACGACTTTTTGGCCAAAAGGGGTAAAAAACCTGAGAAAATAAAAATAGGCAGGCTCAGTTTCTTTTCCGTGAAACTGCTTAGAAAGCTTTTAGGTCCTGGAACTGTTGTTTCTCTGCTTGAAATGGGAGAAAACTCGGCTATTCAAAAGTATTTCAGCTTTCTGACAAAATACAAGCTTAGCGATGAAGAGATGGAGGCAATTTCTAAAATAATCTTGGATGAACTTGAGCATGAGCGCTTTTTCTATGAGAGCAAGAAGCGCTTTCATGTAGAAAACATAAGGGATTTTGTCCTTGGGATGAACGATGGTCTCGTAGAGCTTTTGGGGGCAGTTACGGGACTTTCAGCAGTTTATATCCACAATCCGAAAATAGTAGGGATTAGCGGCTTGATAGTTGGAGTCGCGGGAGCACTTTCAATGGGGATAGGGGCGTTTATATCCGTCAGGTCTCAGAGGCAGGTAAATGAGAGTGTAAAACAAAGAATGGAAGTGCTTTTCAAAGTTTCTCCGGAGAGAGCAAAGGAAGAGCTTATAGAGAGGCTTTTGGAGAGCGGTATGCCAGAGGAGGTCGCTAAAGAAGTTGCGGAAAAGCTATCTTCCAATGAAAACGCAATGATAAATCTTCTTGTGCAAGAAAGCAATGAAAATGAACTCCGTTCGGCCCTTTATACTGGCTTAGCTTATCTAACTGGAGTGGCTTTTCCAGTATTACCATATTTCGTCGCCTCTTCCTCGTTATTAGCTCTACCTTTCTCAATCCTCTTAGCTGGAACCGCTTTGGCCATAGTTGCAAGCGTAATCTCCATACTTTCGGGAATTTCGATAAGGAAGAAGGTATTTGAAATGGTCTCCACTGGGTTGGGAGCAGCTTTCCTGAGCTACCTTTTTGGAAGGTTAATGGAAAGTCTTTTCCACATTTCGGCACTTTGAGCGTGAGTTTTCCAAAATTTCTTCTTATTTTTCTCCTACTTGGGCTCTCAGGCTTCTTTTGGTAGCATCGCAAACTTTATAAATTAAGGAAGGATTTAGTGTTATTGACGGGGGCGTGGTGTAGCCTGGTCCATCATCGCGGGCTCCAGAGGTGTGAAGACGAGCGGGTTTGCTGATTTGGGGATGAGCCTTTGGAGCTCTGACCCGGAGAAACCCGCGGACCGGGGTTCAAATCCCCGCGCCCCCACCAATTTGTCCTGGTAGAATTAGCGTTTAAAAATAAAAAACGATTTTGCAGGCTCATTTCTTGCTACTTCATCATAAAAATCAGAAAGGAGAACGGCAATCATCGCCCGCTTTAGGGTTCTTCTTTCACGGTAACGAAGGAAACCATAGTTACTGTTTGCCCGACGCCCTTTATTTCTCTAAGCTTATCAATCACAACTTTTCCAATGTCTTCAGCCGAAGGGGCCCTAACCTTTATCAGGAGATCCCATTCTCCAGCAATTATGTGAACTTCATAAACTTCTTCAATTTGGGCGATTCTTTTGGCAACTTCCCTCTGTGTTAACCCTGAATCGGGTTCATACCTGGCAAGGATGAATGCTGTAGTTCCTAGATTAAGCTTCTTGTAATTGGGTTTGATAGTGAACTTCTCTATGATGCCCTCGCTTACGAGCTTTTTTATCCTGTAGTGAACAGTTGTCCTTGGGATGCCCAGCTTTTTGCTTAAGCTGGCTATATTCTCCCTTGAATTCTCCTTAAGCTCTTTTAGCAGTTTTAAATCAATTGTATCTAGTACTTCACCCATACAAATCCCCCATAATTGTCAAATTTTCAATAAAATGTCAGTTTTTATTGTCATTCAATCCTTTTTAAGATTTTCTTTTAGCCATCGTGTAAACTCCTTTAGGGCTAGTCCTCTGTGGGAGATTTTGTTTTTTTCTTCTATTTCCATCTCGGCAAATGTCTTGTCATAGCCTTCCGGCATGAATATTGGGTCGAAACCAAATCCCCTACTGCCGCGTTTCTCGTTAATTATTTTTCCGTGCACAACTCCCGTAAATACGTGAAGCTCTCCATCGTAATACCCTATCACGCTTTTGAAGTATGCTCTTCTGTCTTTAATTCCCTCCATGAGTTTGAGAATTCCTTCGTTTCCTAGGGTTTTGTAAACGTAAGCAGAATAGACTCCTGGAAATCCCTTTAAACTCTCAATAAAAAGACCGGAGTCATCTATGAAGAACGGCTCTTTTATGTGTTCTTTTAACCACTCTACCCCAAAAGCGACAACATCTTCTAGGGTGTTTGCCTGTATCTCGGGATATTTTATACTTTTCTGCACAACCTCTACACCCAGAGGGGAAAGGTATTTTCTAACCTCTTCGACTTTTCCCTTATTGGATGTTACAAACACTAGTCGCATTGTTTTCACCTAAAGAAAAAAGAGGGTGAAATATTAAAAAGCTAATCTATAGTGTAGCCAATTTTTTCGACAAGTTCCCTTCTCTCTTTCTTCTGTTCGTTGGTCTCAATTTTAGTTGCGGCTTTTCCATCTACTATTCCGAGAACAGAGCGTCCAAGTTCTGTTTCGGCCACTATAACCTGCATGGGGTTTTCACTCGCACCGTAGACCATAGCCACTGCCGGGTGATTTTTTATGGTGTTGAGCACGTTTATTGGGAAGGCGTTTTTCATAAGGATTACAAAAACATGACCTGCTCCAATCTTTAAAGCATTTTTTGCAGCCAATTCTTCGAGTTCTTTATCGTTCCCGGTGTACCTTGTTAGTTGTGGCTTCGCCTCGTTCATAGCGATCCCAAACTTTATTCCGGGAACCGCTGTGAGAAGGGCTCTAGCTAAGTCGTCAACGGTGAATATTGAGAAGTTTCCCTGACCGATGATGCATTCTACCCCCTCTGGTTTTTCCACCTCTACAACCTCTATTTTGACCATTCCCATCACCATTCATTAAATTAATTTTTTGTACATAAAACCTTTTTGGACGTTATGTCTCGAGGGATGGTCCAATGGGCAGTATTCTAGCCCCATTATATCCCCAGAGGCATAATATTCCAGTGCTCTGCAATCATGGCATGTGGAGCTAAATGGACAGAGTTTGCAGCCTTCTATTTCTTCCTTTCTCAGTTTCCAGGATCTTTTCAATCTGCGTTTCCTGAGTATCTGCTTTAGGCTTAGCTCTCTTACACTCCCTACTACAAAATTCCGCAAAAGAGGGCAGGGAAGAGCGAATCCTTCCGCGGTTATAGCCAGAGTGCCGCTTAAACATGGATGGAATTTATTATGAGCCTTAAATGTTCTTTTAGCCTCCATTAAATCAAAATCAACTTTTCTCAGTGAGCCCGGAAAGAGAACGTCAATATAAACCTCACACGGGAACGAGAAATTTTTAATACTCCAAATTTCCTCTCCTTTAATCATTAGAAGTACAGTATACGCTCCCTCTATGTTTTGAAGCCTTTTTATATTTTTGTGGGAATATCTAGCTTCTACAATAGGCTTAACATTTGTTGGGAAGGATATCTTCTCGAAGTCTTCAAGTCTAACAACGGGATAGACGTTCTCAATTGGAAGTGTTGCAGAGAAGCGAGAAAGCTCTTCCAGAAGAGATAAGTCATCATAATTTGTCAGATAAAGGTCTTTGCCGGAAATAGTTGAGAACTCCCTTATTACCTCTCTTATCCGCTCAAGCTCTAGGGAAGCATCTCGAAGAATGAACTTATTGTTGCCAATGCATCCTATTGATCGCGGTATTCCTTCCACTTCCGAAAACTCCCCTTTTCCTGAGCCGAGTTGCAGTATAAGTCTTTCGAGCTTTCCATTGTGTTCTCTTTCCACCCATGGTGGTTTTGCTAAGGTAACGATGTTTTGAGCCTTAGTAAAAGCTCCGTCGTTACCATTTACCTCCATTTAATCACCGCTAACTAAACAATGAGAAGCTTTATTAATTTTACTATTTCTTGTTGTTTTTAAATTATGATTAATAATAGTTAAAAAGGAGCTTTAATGTACCTTTTTGTCGGGTATTGCCTTTTCTCCTTCAATCCAAAACACGCCTTCATCTGTCACTTCTTTCTTCCATATTGGGACCCTCTTTTTCACTTCATCTACAGCCCAAATACAGGCCTCAAAAGCTTCTTTTCTGTGCTTTCCGGCAGCTACTATGAGAATTGTGTTTTCTCCAACTTCAAGCTCGCCATAACGGTGCCATATAACCATATCCAATATTGGGAATTTTTTCAGGGCCCCCTCTCGAATTCTCTTCATCTCTTCTATCGCCATTTCTTCATAGGCCTCATAAATGAGCTTTTTAACTCTCCTGCCGTGGCTCTCGTTTCTAACTTTTCCGAGAAATATCGCGATTCCCCCACTTTTTGGAGACGAAACAAGCCCAACGGCTTCAGCAATGTCAAAATCTTCGGGTTTTTTAAAGAGTCTAATCTTCAAGGTCGATCACCTCAAAGGAATTGTGCATTAGATCAACAATGAGCAGTTTGTTTGCTAAGACTTCTCCTTTGCCAGTCAACAGCTTTATAACCTCTGCCGCTTGTATGGTTCCTATAACTCCAGCTGTTGCTCCTAAAATCGGGAATTTTTCTTTTTTCTTTGGTGGCACTGGGAAGATTTCTTTAAGACTCTTTGTCTTTCCGGGAATGATAGTGGTTACCTGCCCGTAAAGGCTCTCAACGGCTCCGTGAACAAGGGGAATTCCCCTTTTATGGGCAAACTCATCCAGAAGGTACCTCGTCTCGAAGTTATCTAAGCAATCAACAATAACATCAACGTCTCTAAGAACCACTTCTATGTTGTCCTTCGTTAGCTTTCCAAAAAAGGTTTCTATTTTTATGTCGGAGTTAAAGCGCTCAAGCTTCCATTTAGCTGATAGTGGCTTCGGGTTCTTTCCCAAGTCTTCTTCCCAGTGAAGAATCTGCCTGTTCAGATTGCTGAGCTCCGGTAGCTGTTCGTCTATAAGCAAAAGGTTTACCCCTGCAGCAGCAAGATAGTATGCCACAGGACTTCCAAGTCCCCCAACGCCTACAATGGCTACCTTGCTCTTCTTGAGCTTCTCTTGCCCTTCAACCCCGAAAATCCTAATCTGTCTGTCGTATCTTTCCAGCTCCTTCTCCGTCAACATATCATCCACCACTCGTGGGCGGGAATAAAGCTACAATGTCACCATCTTTTAATTCCTCATCGAAAGAAGCGTATCTACCGTTCCTTGAGATGTTCACATCTGCGCTATCATCGTAGTCTTCACCGAAAATTTCCTCTTTAAACTTGGGGTGGAGTTCTTTTATCTTCTCAACAAGGTCTCTTATCTTACTTCCTTCTGGAAGATCAATTTCCTCTTCTCCTGTTCCAGCTAGCTCCCTAAAGCGGGCAAAATACCTCACTTTTACCTTCATCTTCTCACCATCTAAAATTACTGGGTGTGTTTTATAAAAGGTTTGTCATAAAATAAAAGTGATTACCAAGGAACACTTTTCCACTTTAGCTTATACGCCAAAACGTTGGCTCCCCAATGGATGAAGGGAGTTACAAGGAGAAGGAACAATACCTGTCCAGTCGTGAGAGTCTTTATTGGATAAGCTAAAACCAGTGCAGAAACTAAAAAGCCCCATTGGTCGAGACCAACTGCTGGATAACCTCTTCCCATACCTATTCTTCTCTTAACAAAGCTCCCGATCAAGTCTCCGAGAAGGGCTCCAAAGGAGAGCGCAAAAGCAAGTTTTAAGGCAATCGAAAACGAGCCATAAAAATCAGGCTTGATTTGATATTGAATAACTCCTATTAAAATTCCCGTAAAAAGTCCTCCGAAAAAGCCCCTCCAGGTTTTCCCATCACCAAGAATTCTCTTTCCATCGACAAAACTCTTTCCAAAGTCCATTGGTGTTTTGCCTTTGAAGATCACTGGGGAGGCATTTGCAAAATACGCTGGGAGAATGTACCACAAAGCTTCTAGCAGTTCATTCATTTAACCACCGCCCTAATTAACTTGGGCTTGTTTTTAAGGGTTTTCACTATTTAGCTTTTCTTCGAGGCACTCAAGAAGGGCTTTAAGGACTTTTTCATCCTCATGTTTCAGAAATATATTTAAGATTTTTTCCGTAATCGCGTTTCTTTGGAGTGCAAATTCTATTCTCTGCCTTATTTTCTCTGCCTCTTCGCTTTTATCGTTTTCCACTTCCTTCAAAGCCTTCAAAAGGTTTTCTCTGGTTTGCTTGACGTCTTCCTCTATTTTTTTATAGTATGCCTCTTTTCTCCACTCTTGGATGTTTTTTATTGCAGTGTAATACGCCTTTTTGTCACCTGGCTTTTTGATCCTTTTTACAAGTCCAAT
>LGET01000046.1 GCA_001507935.1 Thermococcales archaeon 44_46 | reverse complement strand
TCGTGGCCGGGAGTGTCTATAAAAAGCAAGCCCGGAATCTTGATTTCACCCTTCCACAAGCTTAAGAGGGGCCCGGCAAGTTGTCTGACCACTTCGATAGGAACTTCAGTAGCACCAATGTGCTGGGTAATCCCACCCGCTTCTTTCTCAGCTACGCGGGTATTACGTATTCTATCAAGCATCGTGGTCTTACCGTGATCTACGTGCCCAAGAACGGCTATAATTGGTTGTCTAATCTTTTTCATAATCTCACACTCCACAAAACTTTTGATAAGCGTTACGGGATTAACTAAAACACCCGCTTTTTAAAGGTTAGGGATAATCTTAAAAATCCCCACGCTTACCACATTTAGTGGTTATCATGGAGAAGAAAACACTGCAGAAAGGTAAGAGCTACTACAAAAAAGGGAAGGTTTTATGGGTTCTCAAATACAAAGAAAAGCTGTTTTCGAAGGTTTTGGGTACTTATCCTTATTATGTGGAAGTTGATCTGGCAAAAGACTCAAGCAGATGCACCTGTCCACAGGGAAAGGACTGCAAGCATGCCGCTGCCACAATAGTGGCTTTTGAAGAAGGATTTTACGTAGAAAGCCATGAACCAGTCTCAGAGTTTTTTCCAGAGGCGGCTTTAAAGAGATACCTGCTTCACGACAATCCGGAACTGGGACTTGAGATTGTTTTAAAGGAGCTCCACTATCAGATAAGCAACGACGAGAGCGGGAGTGAAGTTGCCAAACTCTTGAGGGAGGCGCTAAAACTCTTTACTCTTGCTCCGTCTAAGGAAATAGGCTTCCAGATATTGGAAATTTTTAAAGAATTCAAGAGGCTTTTTTCGGACTACAACCTAACCAGAGAGCTGGAAATGGAAGTTAAAGAAACTCTAGAAGGCTGCTCTCTTTGAGCTTTCTCCTTAGGGAATCATATACTTCTTTTCCATCTAAGGTAAAGGTGTACTCAACTCCAGCTTCATCTAAAAGAAGCTTCATTATTTGGAAGGCATACTTCGCCTTAGTACCCTCCATCTCAACTGAAACGAAATAGTTTTTCCTTTTCCCGAGAGTTATGTCAAAATTAAGCCTTTCAGTAAGCTCTACACCAAGGAAAGTCAGTTTTTTCTGTGTTTTGTATTCCCTCACCATAACGTGTGGGAACTTTTTTCTCAGCTTTTCCACTATTCTCTCCACCTTGTTGTACTCTTGTTCATTAAGCTCTTCGGTGAGCTTAAGTTTTTCCACTATCATGCACTTCACCAAAAGAGGCCTTCAAAAAAAGTCTTATAAAGTTTGCATCCCTTAAAAGAGCATCGGAAGGTGGTGATATGAAGGCCATATACAGAGGCATGTGTCCTAACTGTGAGGATAGAATAAGTGACTCACGTTTATACAAGAAGCATCCCTGCGAGGTATGTCTTGATGAGGAAATAAAAGCTGAGGTATATTTTGACCTGATAAAAGGGATTAGAGATGCCCTAAAGCTAAAAGGGACTTTAAAACACTGGGAAGAACTGTATTCCCTTGAGAAAAAGCTGAATGAGGCTGAAGAACTTTTCAAGAAAGCTACCGGCTTCACGTTTTGGAGCGCCCAAAAAACTTGGGTTAAGCGTTTAGTGAGAGGAAAAAGCTTCTCTATAATCGCCCCTACTGGAATGGGAAAGAGCGTTTTTGGGGCTTTTATGTCAGTTTATTATGCAAAAAAGAATAAAAAATCGTACATAGTCCTGCCAACAACACCTTTGGTAATTCAAACAATCAAGAGAGTTCAGACATTTGCAGAAAAAACCGGGGTAAGCGTTAACTTAGCTTACTACCACGGAAACATGAAGAAAAAAGAAAAGGAAGAAATGCTCCAGAAGATACAGAGCGGAGAGTTTGACGTCCTCATAACCTCTGCACAGTATTTAGCGAGGAATTTTGACATCTTAAAGGATAAAAAGTTTGACTTTATATTCGTGGATGACGTTGATGCCTTCCTCAAAGCCTCAAAGAACATAGACCGCTCCCTCATTCTCCTCGGCTTTACCGAAGAGATCATTCAAAAGGCCTGGGAAATTATAAAGCTCAAAAAACAGATGGCGAAATACCTCAACGGCAACAGTAAGGACAAAAATGAAAAGCTAAAAGAGCTGAACAAGCAGATAAATGCCATTGAGAAGGAGATTAGAAAGTTCAAGCGTGAAAACAAAATTGGAGTTCTAATTGTAGCATCCGCCACAGGAAGTGCTAGAGGAGATAGAATAAAGCTTTACCGTGAGCTTCTCGATTTTGAAGTGGGAAGCGGCAGATCTGCACTGAGAAACGTCGTGGACAGCTATCTCTTCCCAGAAAAGCCCATAGAAGAGCATGTCAAAGAGCTGTTGGAAACCTTAGGCCCTGGAGGACTCATATTTGTCCCGGTTGATCAGGGAATAGCGTATGCAGAGAAGCTGACGAAGTACCTTCAGGATTTAGGATTCAAGGTGGAATTGGTCTCAGCGAAGAACAAAAAGGGGCTTGAGAAATTCGAGAAGGGAGAGGTTGACTACCTGATAGGCGTTGCTACGTATTACGGTTCCATCGTGAGAGGGCTTGATTTGCCCCACCTAATAAGATACGCCATATTCACCGGTGTTCCAAAGTTCCGGTTCAGCATAGACCTTGAACAGCCCACCATATACAGGGTTTTAGGGTTAATGAGCGAAGTCATGGAGTTTCTCGAAGATGAAGATAGGAGAGAGGCAGAGAAGCTGTATGCCAGACTAAGGAGACTCATAAGAAACATCCCGCAATTTGAAATCTTAAAAATAGAGGAAGCACTTGCAGAAGGCCTGCCCTTAGAAGGGTTCTCAAATCATGTTCTTGGGGTCTTTAGAGAAGCCGTTGAGTTCCTCAGGAATGTGTTAAGAAAGCCCGAAGTTCTAAAGAGGATAGAAGAAGACCCATTTGTAAGCCTCAAGAAAGAGGAAGGAAAATGGTACATAGAGATTCCCGACGTGAGAACGTACATACAGGCCACAGGAAGAACTTCGAGGCTTTTCGCTGGAGGTATCACAAAGGGTCTCAGCGTTTTAATAGTGGATAACGAAAAGATCCTCAACGGACTTAAGAGGCAAATGCGCTGGCGCTTTGCGGAGTTTGACATGAAGCCCTTCAATGAGCTCAACTTGGAGGAGATACTAAAAGAAATCGACGCTGATAGGGAGAAAGTCAGGCTCATTATGGAGGGCAAAATAGCGGAGAAGACAAAAGACCTCGTAAAGTCAGCCCTTATGATTGTGGAGTCACCGAACAAGGCTAGAACCATTGCAGGTTTCTTTGGACAGCCAAGCAAGCGGCGTATTGGGGATTTAGTGGCATATGAAGTAAGCATAGGCGATCTGATGCTCACCATACTGGCAAGCGGAGGGCACATGTTCGATCTCGTTACTACAGAAGGTTACCACGGAGTTTTGATAAAGGAAAATGACGGAAAGCTTTACTTTATCCCGGTTTATGATACCTTAAAGCGCTGTAGAGACTGTGGCCATCAGTTCGTGGACTGGGAAGAGAAGGGGGTATGCCCCAAGTGCGGCTCAAGGGATGTGAGGGATGCCCTTGAAAACGTCGTTGCAATGAGGGAAATTGCCCAAGAAGTTGATGAAATACTGATTGGAACGGATCCCGATGTTGAGGGTGAAAAGATAGCATGGGACATAAGAAACGTTCTTTCTCCGTATACTCCAACCATAAAGAGGATAGAGTTCCATGAGGTTACGAGGCCGGCTATTCTAAAGGCCCTTAAAGAGGCAAGAGACGTGAACGAAGCGAGAGTAAATGCTCAACTCGTGAGGAGAATAGAAGACAGATGGATAGGGTTCGAGCTCAGCCAGAAGCTCTGGGAAGTCTTTGAGAACACTTACCTCTCAGCTGGGAGAGTCCAAACTCCCGTTCTGGGCTGGATCATAGAGAGATACAGAGAATTCGTGGAAAGCGAAACCGACTTCATGAGGTTAACCCTTGAAAACGATCTGGAAGTGACGCTTGAGGGAGCTAAGGAAGAAGTCCAAGAGGTAGTCGTTGAAGATGTCCAACTGGAGGAAAGAGAACTAAACCCCCTCCCACCATATACAACCGATACTCTGCTCCAGGATGCCTCAAGATTCCTAGGATTTTCAACCGACTACACTATGAGGCTCGCCCAAGACCTATTCGAACTGGGTCTGGTGACTTACATAAGAACGGACTCCACTCACGTAAGCAACGTCGGCCTTGAAGTCGCTAAGGAATACATTACCGAAGAGATTGGCGAGGATTACTTTGCTCCAAGGAAGTGGGGAGAAGAAGGGGCGCATGAGTGTATAAGGCCCACAAGACCCATAGATACCGGAAGGCTCATGCAGCTGCTGAGGGATGGGATAATAACTCTGGCAAGAAGTCTAACAAGGGACCACTTTAGGCTCTATGACATGATATTCAGGCGCTTTATGACTTCCCAGATGAAAGCGGCAAAGATACTCTACGAAAAGGCCGTTATCGACGCAAAAGTAGCAAAAGCGGAAGTGGAAGGCTATGTGGAGATACTCTTCGATGGGTGGACAAAGCTCAGAGCTCCGCCACTGAGGCAGATACCGAAACTTGAGAAGGGACAGATAATTAAGGTTAAGGAAATCAAGAAATGGAGGGCTCCGAAAGTACCTCTGTTCACCCAGGGAGACATAATAGCCCTTATGAAGGAGCGCAAAATCGGAAGGCCATCTACATATGCAAAGATCGTCAAAACTCTCTTGGACAGACACTATGTTATCGAAACGAAGGGAAGGAAGAAGTTGGTGCCAACAGAGCTTGGTACGAAGGTCTATCACTACCTAATAAGCAAATACAAGGAGCTCGTAAGCGAAGAAAGGACCAGACAGCTGGAGGAGCTCATGGATCTCGTGGAGAAGAACAAGGTAGATTACCAGGAAATACTGAACGATATGTACAAGGAAATAAGGAAGTACATC
This sequence comes from Thermococcales archaeon 44_46, assembly GCA_001507935.1. Classification (GTDB taxonomy): domain Archaea; phylum Methanobacteriota_B; class Thermococci; order Thermococcales; family Thermococcaceae; genus Thermococcus_A. The sequence continues at coordinate 4,859 of LGET01000046.1, read as the reverse complement.
GCTTCTTGATTGCTTCTCTTCCCATTTCTTCTTAAAACTTGAGATGAAAAGAGAAGAGAAAAGAAATCACTCTTTTTTGTGCTTCATTTTCCAGTGGTGCCACTTGTAGAGGGCAGCAAGTGACTTGATTGCCCTTTCTGGCTCTGGGTAGGCTGGGATGCCGTGTTCGTTGAGCATGTCAATTGCTTCCTTGGCTTCAACGCCACCTACTATTGCCACTACGAGCGGTTTCTTCCTTCCGCTTGCTTCATATTCCTTGATGACTATCTTTGCGAGGTCTCTTGGGTCAAGAACAGCTGTCTGGCAGTAGAGGACTGCTATGGCATGCATCTCTGGATGGGCTAGTGCGTCTCTAACTGCACCTTCGTAAGCCTCAGCTCCAGCCATACCCGTTAAGTCCACTGGATTCTTATAGCTTCCGAATGGTGGCATGTGGTTTGCAAAGACCTTGAGCTCCTCAAGGTTGTCGTAAAGCTTCAATCCTTCTTCCTCAGCGGCGTCAGTTGCCATAACGCCTATTCCACCACCGTTTGTGAGGATTACAACGTTCTCTCCTTGTGGCTCTGGGAGGTTTGAAAGGGTTCTTGCCCAGTCAAAAGCCTCGCCAATTGTTAGTGCTCTTAGAACACCGCTCTGCTTGAATGCTGCTGTGTAAATGTTGTCAGCACCAGCAAGTGAACCTGTGTGTGAAGCAGCTGCCTTGGCTCCCCTTTCACTCCTTCCAGCTTTGATGATTATGATTGGCTTCTTCATTGAGACCTTCTTTGCGACTTCCATGAATTTTCTTCCGTCTTTCACACCTTCCATGTAAATCAAGATGGCTCCGGTGTTTTCGTCAGTCTCAAAGTATTCGAGCAGGTCTGCATCGTCAATATCGCTCTTGTTTCCAACGCTAACAACAGCTGAAAGACCGACCTTTTCAAGTATTGTCCATCCCATAAGGGCTATTCCAAGGGCACCGCTCTGGCTGATGAGGGCAAGCTTTCCAGGCATTACATCTGTTGGACCGAAAGTTGCGTTAAGCTTGGCTGGGGTGTAAACAACACCGAAGATGTTTGGACCGAGTATCCTCATTCCGTACTTGTGGGCTGTCTCTACAAGCTGCTGCTCGACTTTCTTCCCTTCTTCGCCAAGCTCTCCAAAACCTGAGCTTATAATTGGGAGGACTTTTACTCCCTTCTTTCCGCACTCTTCTACCACTTGTGGGACAAACTTAGCGGGAACAACTATAACTGCCATGTCTACTTCATCAGGGACATCGAGAATGCTCTTGTATACTGGGAATTTTCTTCCACTGATCTCTATTTCTCCGCCCTTAACGTTAACTGCATAGATTTTGCCCTCGTAGCCATAGTCGATAAGGTTTTTCATAATAGCGTATCCTATCTTTCCGGGTGTGCCAGAAGCGCCTATAACGGCAACGCTCTTTGGTTTGAAAAGTGCTTCTAGGCTCATTTCCTTCACCTCATGAACTTTACAAAGGTTAATGCGAGAGAGGAGTTATAACTTTTCTCTTCTTCATTTGACGACCTAGATATCGGCGTTTGTTTAAAGAACCAATGGTTTTCAACAATAATAAGAGAACAAGTAGTTTGCAGGAGTCATAGTGTTATTAAAACGACAAACTGTGATAAACTGTAGTGTTAAAGGGCAATGTTTTAAAGTCCTAGAGAAAAAATAGAAAGTGGTGATGACCCTTCCCCTCCCTGAGAGGGTGATGAACACACCGGTAGGCTGATAAAGATGACGAGGATGGAGGATGAAAAGGCAGCCCAATACACACAAATTCACAAGCTTTTCAGGAAGGCCTTAGAGATCTCCTTTGATACAGTTGTTATGCTGTTCTTATTTTTCATACTCTGCTTAACCCTCTACTCAATCTACCTCAACTTTAAGCTAACTTACAAAGCCAGCGACCCAAAACTTCTGATTGCGAATATACTAGTCACTATTATCCTGATAGAAACCTACAGAATTTTAATAATCTATCTAAGGCAACACCGCGTTAGCATCACTCACATCCTCGAAGTTGGAATCGTGGCACTCGTCCAAAAGCTCATTGTTACTTCGGATTTCAAGGAGCTCGATGCCCTAAAGCTCTTTGCTGTTGGTGGATTGCTTTTTATACTCGGCTACCTATATATCAAGATAGGTGGTGAGTAATGGGAGTCCAGATTGGTGAGCTTTTACCAAGAAAAGAACTTGAACTTGAAAATTTAAACGGAAAAAAAGTCGCAATAGATGCGTTTAACGCTATTTACCAGTTTCTCTCAACAATAAGACAAAGGGATGGCACTCCCTTAATGGATTCCAAGGGAAGGATAACGTCCCACCTTTCAGGGCTTTTCTACAGAACCATAAACCTGATGGAAGTTGGAATAAAGCCGGCGTATGTATTCGATGGGAAGCCCCCGGAGTTTAAGAAAAAAGAGCTCGAAAAAAGGGCCGAGTCTAGGGAAGAAGCACAGGAAAAATGGGAAGAAGCTCTGGCAAGAGGGGACCTGGAAGAGGCAAAGAAGTACGCGCAGCGGGCGAGCAAAGTAAACGAAATGCTTATCGAGGATGCCAAGAAGCTTTTGGAACTTATGGGCATCCCATGGGTACAGGCTCCTAGTGAAGGTGAAGCGCAGGCAGCATATATGGCCTCTAAAGGGGACGTCTGGGCTTCGGCGAGCCAGGACTACGATTCACTCCTGTTTGGAACACCAAGGCTAGTGAGAAACCTCACCATAACTGGAAAAAGAAAGCTCCCCGGAAAAGATGTATATGTGGAAGTTAAACCGGAGCTCATAGTTCTCGAGGAAGTTCTAAAAGAGCTTAACATAACAAGGGAAAAGCTGATAGAGCTCGCAATTCTTGTAGGGACGGACTACAACCCTGGAGGCATAAAAGGAATCGGGCCTAAAAAAGCCCTTGAAATAGTCAAATACTCCAAAGACCCCCTCGCGAAGTATCAAAAAATAAGTGATGTTGACCTCTACGCAATAAAGGAGTTTTTCCTAAACCCGCCGACTACAGATGAGTACAAGCTCGAATGGAGGATGCCTGATGAAGAAGGGATACTAAAGTTCCTCTGCGATGAACATGACTTCAGTGAGGAGAGAGTTAAAAACGGCCTGGAAAGACTTAAAAAGGCAGTTAAGGCCGGGAGACAGTTTACATTAGACAGCTGGTTCAAAAAGAAGTGATTAGAAAAGCTCAGAGTGGAAGCTTCAGTCCCAGTTTTTCTACCATTTCTTTGTATCTGTTTCTTACTGTTACTTCTGTTACTCTTGCAACCTCAGCAACTTCCCTTTGAGTTCTCTTTTCGCCCTCGAGCAGTGAAGCAATATACAAAGCCGCGGCAACAAGACCGGCAGGACTCTTACCACTCGTCAAACCCATCTCATAAGCCCTCTCAAGGAGCTCTACAGCCCTCCTCCTCGTCCTCTCACTCAGGCCGAGTTCATCCGCAAACTTGTTCACATAATCCGTGGGCTTCACGAAAAGCTTCTTTGGAGTCAGGTTAAGGTTCCTTGCAATAAACCTGAAGCTCCTGCCAATCTCCTTCTTATCAACCTTGGCAATATCTGCAATCTCGTCCAGAGTCCTCGGAATCTTTAAAAGCCTGCATGCGGCATAAACACAAGCTGCAATGACACTCTCAATTGACCTTCCCCTGATAAGCCCCTTCCTGACAGCTTCCCTGTAAAGCCTTGCCGCTTCCTCCTCAACGTGCTTCGGCAGGTTTAACCTCGCACCAAGCCTGTCCAACTCACTCAAGGCAAAAGCAAGGTTTCTCTCGGCGGCATCGCTAACTCTCAGCCTGCTCTGCCACTTCCTAAGCCTGTAAATCTTCTCCCTCATCAAACCCTTAACATTCCTGTCATAACCAATATCCGTCGAAAGACCCTTATCGTGCAGCAGAATGCTCTCAGGCGCACCGGTTCTAGAACGCTTCTCCCTCTGAGAAGCATCAAATGCTCTCCACTCGGGACCCATATCAATCATGTTTTCCTGAATTACAAAACCGCAAGTTGCACAGATTACTTCTCCCCTTTCGGGGTCATAAACAAACTTATCGGAACCGCAAACTGGGCAAACCCTTTGCTTAGTCACAATTACACCCCCACGGTCATTGAACTTGTCAATTCCCATATATAAATCTTAAGTTTTTTCAAACTTTGATATTGAATTTGTTATCCATCTTATGTGCTCTTTTTTAAAGGTAATCTTTTCGAGCACTCTGACGTCATCTTCAAGGACATTTACATACACCCACAGGAAAACCGGATCACTATCACTTCCAACAACAAGGTTGCGGTAAAGAATGTCAAGAGTTCCATCACTACTCTTTCTTGCCGACAATGGCTTCCAGATGTCCAAATTAACTTCTCCCTTTTCGTTTAGGAGATTAATGACGTCCTTAATTTTCACGTCTTTATCACCATCTAATCCTAAAGTCTCTTCTGGTTCTGGCTTCTATTTGAGCTAAAATCTTTTTAAGCTTTTCATCCGTGATTCTCTCGGTTATCTGACCAGCTTGGTACAACTGAGCTAGAATCAACTCTACTTGTCTCGCAAGTTCGGGTCTCACAAGCTTAACCCTTGCAAGCCTCTCTCTCGCTTCAGGCGTGAGAATTTGCTTCATTATGGCATTTAGCTGAGCTTCTAATTCCATCTCCTGCCTTACCCTTTCTTCTTCCTCTTTCTGCTGCTCTGCAAGTCTCTTCTGAAGCTCCAAAAGTTTTTTCTTTCTAATCTCCTCTATGTCCTCAGCCATCGTACCACCCCAGATAAAATGATATTTAAAAGTATTCAAAAACTGATTAAAGCCAAAAAGTAAGAGAACATCAGTACTTCTTAAGCTCTGGGATTAC
>LGET01000045.1 GCA_001507935.1 Thermococcales archaeon 44_46 | reverse complement strand
TTTGAGTCTGTGATCCCATCTGGGGATCACGACAACCACCTGAAAGAATTCAGCAAAAACCCTAATAAAGGTTACTATAAACACGCCCTGTTCCGGCGAAAGGTTTATTAGAGCAATGGTTTTCAATTAATCGAGGTAAGTTTATGATCGTGGTGAAAAATCTCACTAAGAAGTTTGGCGAGAAAACAGTGCTCAACGGGATAAGCTTTAGGGTTAATGATGGTGAGATTTATGGACTTCTGGGTCCTAATGGAAGTGGAAAATCGACTACAATGAAGATTCTGGTTGGTATACTCAAACCGACTTCTGGAAGTGTAACTATAGAGGGCATTGACCCTTTAAGAGACCCCGTAAAGGTGAAAGAGGTCGTGGGATTTGTGCCCGAAACCCCTGTTCTGTATGAAAGCCTAACGCCAGAAGAGTTCTTTAATTTCGTTGGGAGTATTAGGGGAATTGCTAAAGAAAAGCTGGAGGAGAGGGTTAACTATCTTCTCAAAGCCTTTGGGATTGAGGGGTACCTCGATCAGTTTATCGGAACCCTGAGCTTTGGCACACAGCAGAAAATTTCTCTCATATCTGCCTTACTTCACGACCCACAGGTTCTTGTTCTTGATGAGGCCATGAACGGCCTTGATCCTAAAAGTGCCCGGATATTAAGGGAGCTTTTGCTCGAATTCAGGGAAGAGGGGAAGAGCATAGTGTTTTCCACTCACGTGCTGCCTCTGGCAGAGATGATATGTGACAGGATTGGGCTTATCTACCGGGGAGAGCTTATTGTGGAGGGTACAATGGAGGAGTTAAAAGAGAAAGCTCATGAAGAAAACTTGGAAGATATTTTCCTCAAGCTGACGGAGAGCAAAGGAGAAGTGGAAAATATTTTGCAGGCTCTGAAAGAGGCTTTATAGGTGGTCTTATGCTGGAAGTCCTTTATCGCGAGCTTCATTACCAGATAGCAAAGAGAAACCCTCTGATAGCAAATGATGAGAAACAGTTCCAAAAGACAATTAAAAATGCTATGGACATTAAACGGGGCATTGGAGTTCAGGTACTTGGTTTCCTTCCATTTGGCTTGTTGATGGCGTCTACTTTTGCTTTTACCGATGAAAAGTTAGTTATTTCCTCTCTCATGGTCTCCCTCGCACTGATACCATTCGTATTCGCGATGTACGTTACCGCAGTACAGACTTCCTACATTCTTTCGGTGGGCTTATTTGAGCCTTTAAAGCTTCTTCCAATAAAAATGGGCTCCAGATATCTCAGCGGTCTTTTGCTTCTTGAAATTTCTCCTTCCTTAGCTACAGTCCTCCCAAGTGCGCTCTTTCTTATGCTGAAGTACCCTTTACCGGGGATTCTCTCATTCCTCTGGCTGCTACTAGGGTTATTTTTAGGGCACACACTTGGATTGCTTTTGGTTAACTTTTTCTCTCTCAAGATACACCAAAGGGCAGGAAAGGGGCATTCTTTGAAGAGCTTTGCCAAGGTTGTGATGTTTCTGCTTTTCATAGGCATGTTTATGATGATGAACTACCTTCAGTACTACATAAGGGAGCACTCTGAACAGGTTGCTGGAATAGTGGAAAAGTACTTTATTGCGTATCCTTTTGTCGTCTCCTCTATCTTTGACCCTCTGCGAAGTATGGCACTTTTTCTTGTTTATTTGAGTATCTTTGGACTCGTGTATCATTTAACCCTCAAAGGAGTATGGAAAAAGATTCTCGAACCTCCTGTGGTTTCGGAAAAGCGCAGCATCTCAAAGTTCAGGGCATCGCCAAGGGGCAAAATCTTAGCGCTGGTTTTAAAAGATTTTAAAATATTCGTTAGAAAACCGGCGATGCTTGTAGCTTTTCTTTTCCCCATCTACGTAATTTTCCCAACACTTGTATCTGCACTTCAGAGGGGAGAATTGGGATTAGAAGATCTCTTGCCTGTGCTTTTTATGATCGGTCTGTTTTCCGTTCCGGGTGCTGATGCAGTTCTCAAAGTTGAGGGAAAGAATCTGGACTTTCTCAAGACACTCCCCATAAAAAAGAGAGACTTTGTCATTGCAAAAGTTATGTCAATGACTCTTATTCCGAATTTCTTGGGGCTTTCCCTAGTAACTCTCGGCGTCTTTTATGGCTCAGGGGCTTTTGTTTTATTGCCCTACGCTATTTTCCTTCCGTTTATAGCATCTTCCATAACGATGCTTTATTTTTTCAGGTATAGGGGAGAAGAGGTTGGTATTCCCGAGCTTAGATGGCCGCAGATAATCCTCATGTTCATAATCGTTGGTATAGTTTTCGGCATCATCGCCCTTCCGATTTTTGTAAGCTTTAATGTAATTGGGAGCGAGGTGATAGCCCTTGTGACGTCTTTAACTCTGGCATTCCTCCTTGGAAGGCTCAGCAGGTGATGTGGAATATCCCCAATGTTTTTCTCTTCTTCCTGATCTCGTTGAAGACTTTTGCCGCCTCAGGAGTGGGCTTTTCGATTACTTCTTTTCCCTCTATTAGCTTCTTGCTTTCTGGAAGGAGTGAAAGCATTCCATAGATACCCGTTCCAACGACGAGAACTTCGAAGTCTTCTTTTAAGTATTCCTTCAGCTCCCCCGGATCGAGCTTGTGGCTTGTTCCATGTTTTTCTTTTGAAATCCACTTTTTGCGCCTTTCAACTTTTCCCGAGGGGTAGATAACGATGTCGTGAGAGTATTCTTTTTCATTCACGCTTATTCTCCCAAACCCAACTTTGTCTATCATTCTAATCACCTAAAAACACGGAATGCATCTTCTATAATCCTCTCGTGGTCAAAGGCAAGCTTTAGTTTCAATACCTCATCAAGAGTGAAGGCTCTTGCCTCGCTCGCATCGTCTCCTCCTTTCAGCTTTCCCTTTCCTTTGGCTAAGAACGCTATTGTAACCGTATGCCCCCTCGGGTCTCTCTTCGGATCGCTGTAAACACCTATAAGGTCTAAAAGCTCGATATCCAGCCCGGTTTCCTCCTTTGCTTCCCTTATGGCAGCATCTTCTACTCTCTCCCCATACTCTACAAATCCTCCCGGCAGTGCCCAGTAGCCCTTATACGGCTCATTGCGCCTCTTTATGAGCACTATCCCGTCTTTGTGTAGTATTACGAGGTCTACGGTTAAGCCTATGCACCTATGAAGCTCGGCCTTAACCTCGGGATATTTGCTTTGTATGAGCTTTTCTATATCTTCCTTGATTGGATTTATGTTGTATCCCTTGGGGGCTTTTAGGAGGAGGATGTATCGCTCCATACAATCACCTCGGTCAAGTCCCTTATCATCACCCCTCAGCGTGCTGACGTTTCCTCATCGGTATTTAATTTTTCTACCTTTACGAATTTAGTCTTTTCCATGGCTTCAGCAATGGGGAAGTCAATTGTTCGTCTCTCCAAAAACGTCGCCGTAAAGGCATTCGCTCTCTTTAGGGCTTGAATAAATGGGCAGTCCATGTAGAAATATGCAAAGCTTGCCAGGAAAACGTCTCCAGCTCCTGTGGGCTCCTTTGCATCTATTTTGAGGGGGTAATAGATGTACTTCTCTCCCTTATGGTAAGCTACTCCACTTTCGGAACCGTTTGAGACCAAAAGAACCTCAAGATCATTCGGGTTTAGGTTTTTCACGTGTTGGAACTCATTGACGTCTGCATGAATAACATGTGCATTTTTTAAAAACTCTCCGTTTATCTCTTTTAACCCAACCCTGCCGTTTTTAAAATCTCTAATAAACCCTTGAATATCCACGGCAACTTCATTGGCTTTTACAAGCTCTAAGGCATTTGGAGGAATCTCATTTGCAACGGGATTTAGCAAGATGATGTCGAACTTTTCTTGGGGGATTTCATCAAGGGTGAAGGGATCGGCCTTGGAGAGGAGCTTAAGCTGTCTGTTCTCTTCGTCTAGATAGAGGAGTTCATAGGCTGTGCTTTTCTCTGAGGGAATTATTATCGTTGATATTCCGTAAGATTCGAGCTCTTCAAGCCACCCAATTGGAAAGTCCTTTCCGATTTTAGTCAAAACAACAACTTCGCAGAACTTTGAGAGTGCAATTGATGAGTAATATGCCCCGCCGCCGATTCTCTCGGTTTTCCTTCCATCTTTTACTATGGTGTCGTGGGTTAAATGTCCAACCACCAGACATCTCATTTCTCTCACCGCAAGGTTTAATTAGGTAAAGCCCCCTTTTAAATTGATGCCTATGTTTGAAGGAGTTTTTGTTCCTCATATAACCCCATTTGATGATGAAGAAGAGATAAATGAAGAAATGCTGCGTGATCTTGTCCATTACTTTGCAGATGCCGGTTTAAACGGCCTGGTGACTCTAGGGAGCAATGGAGAATTCCCCTATTTGAGCTTTGAGGAAAAGCTCAGGGTTCTTAAGATTGTGAAGGATGAGTCTCCGGTTCCAGTTATAGCCGGCGTTGCAGAGAATTCTACCAAGGAAACGATAAGACTTGCAAAAGAAGCCTGGGACATGGGAGTGGATGCCCTCTTGATAGCTCCGCCATATTATTTCAAGCCCGACAAAAGGGAGCTTTTCGCTCATTATTCCAGAATTGCCTACGAGGTAGATGCTCCAATCTTGCTCTACAATGTTCCAAAGTTTACCACAATCAACATAGATCTGGATGTAGTCGAGAAGCTTGTGGAGGAGCACTCCAACATCGTTGGGATAAAGGACTCAAGCGGGTCAATAGGAAGAATAACAGAACTCATAAGGCGTGTTGGGGACAAGATAAGCATCTTGGCTGGAACAGCCGATGTTATGTATCCTTCGTGGATGTTGGGGGCACATGGGGCTGTTGTTGCGGTTGCAAACGTCGCACCGAGACTTTGCGTTGAGCTTTACAACGCATTTCTTGAGAAAAGGTATGAAAGGGCAAGAAAGCTCCAGCTCATGATAAACTACCTCAATGAGGTTGTCGTCAAGAAATACAACCAGATAAGTGCGATAAAAGAGGCCATGAGGATGCTCGGCTTTGAAGTGGGTTATCCAAGGATGCCGGCTTTGCCTCTTGACGAAAAAGCCCTTGAGGAGATAGAGAGGACTTTGGTCGAGATAGGTCTTTTGTGATGCACAAATCCGTGAGCAACCTTAGGTTCAAAAAGAATTAAAAGACCTCCTCCTGTAGTTTTTATTAGGTGGGGAAAAATGTGTTTGGCAATGCCTGCTAAGGTAGTTGAAATTAAAGATAACGTCGCAATAGTTGATTTTGGCGGGATTAGGAGAGAAGCACGCATAGACTTTGTTAAGGATGTTAAAGTTGGCGATTACGTTATAGTACATACCGGATTCGCTATTGAAAAATTGGACGAAAAGACAGCCCTTGAGAGCTTAAAAGCCTGGGAAGAGGTCATGAAAGCTATGGAGGAGTGAGAATGGAGCTCTCGATTTTTCACGATAGGGAGTTGGCCCAAAAGATTCTCCAGGGTATAAGGCGGGAGGCGAAGAAAATAGGCAGAGAAGTAAAGCTAATGCACGTCTGTGGTACCCATGAAGACACAGTAACGCGAAGTGGAATAAGGTCTCTTCTGCCGGAGAACGTTAAAGTGATGAGCGGTCCGGGATGCCCTGTTTGTATAACTCCGGCGGAAGATATAGCGGCTATGATGGAGATAATGCGGAAGGCGAGAGAAGAAGGAGAGGAGATAATCCTTACAACTTTTGGAGACATGTATAAAATTCCCACAGCCGTAGGGAGTTTTGCCGACTTGAAGAGCGAGGGGTTTGATGTCAGAATTGTTTATTCGATTTACGATTCCTATAAGATAGCGCTCAAAGAGAAAGACAAACTCGTGGTTCACTTCTCTCCGGGGTTTGAAACAACCACCGCTCCAGCCGCGGGCATACTAAGAGAAGCAATCGAGAAGGAGATAGAGAACTTCAAAATATACTCAGTTCACCGCTTAACTCCTCCAGCAGTTGAGGCGTTAATTAAGCAGGGGACTGTATTTGACGGCCTTATCGACCCGGGACACGTTTCGACGATAATAGGAGTCAAGGGATGGGAGTACATAACAAAAGAATATGGAGTCCCGCAAGTGGTTGCAGGGTTTGAGCCCGTTGATTTTCTCATGGGGGTATTCATGCTCCTGAGGATGATAAGAAAGGGAGAGGTAAAAATAGAAAACCAGTACACGAGGGTTGTAAAGTACGAAGGAAACGTTGAAGCCCAAAAAGCGATAGAGTCCCTTTTTGATATAGTTGACGCGAAGTGGAGAGCTCTAGGAGTAATACCAAAGAGCGGCTTAGAACTCAAAGAAGAGTACAAGGACTATGAAATAAGAACCTTTTACAAGGTCAAACCCCCAGAGCTGCCCGAGCTGGAGAAGGGATGTATATGCGGGGCAGTGCTTAGGGGACTGGCGTTGCCAACGCAATGTCCCCTCTTTGGAAAGAAGTGTACCCCAAGAAACCCGGTTGGGCCGTGTATGGTCTCCTATGAAGGAACCTGCCAGATATTCTACAAATACGGGGCGCTCTTTTGATTCTGATATTTTTAATTTTCTATATGCTTTTGTAAGTTTAGAAAAGGGCTCGGAGGGTGTTCACGTCATCACTTCTCAGCATGCTTGCTAATCGTCATCGCCTGAAGTAGCTATGCTTTCCTTCTTTTAAAGCTATCCCAAAAACGTGAAGCCCATGCTAGGAAAAATTTTTATGCTCATAAAACAACATTTCTCTGATTCCTACGGAGGTGTCGCTGATGATTAAGGCATCAAAACGGGCATTGGGTATTGAATATGCTATTAGAGATGTTGTTCTGCCCGCAAGGGAGCTTGAAAAGCAGGGAATAAAGATTATCAAGCTAAACATAGGTGACCCGGTAAAGTTTGATTTTCAACCACCGGAACACATGAAAAAGGCATATTGCGAAGCAATAATGGAAGGTCACAACTATTACAGTGACAGTGAGGGAGAAAGAGAGCTCAGGGAAGCTATCGTGGAGAGGGAAAAGAAAAAGAACGGCGTGGACATTACTCCAGAGGATGTCCAGGTTACAGCTGCCGTTACCGAGGCCCTGCAGTTTGTCTTCGGGGCACTCATCGAGGGGGGAGAAGAGATATTAATCCCCGGACCAAGCTACCCGCCATACGTTGGGCTTGTAAAGTTCTATGGCGGTGTCCCCAAGGCTTACAGAACAATTGAAGAAGAGGGCTGGCAGCCTGATATAGATGACATGAGGAAAAAGATAACCGAAAAAACGAAAGCAATAGTTGTTATAAACCCAAACAACCCCACTGGAGCCCTCTATGGAAAGAAGACCCTTCAGGAGATAATAGACCTCGCCGGTGAGTATGGTCTGCCAGTAATAAGCGATGAGATTTACGACCTTATGACTTATGAAGGAAAGCACGTTTCTCCGGGCTCGTTAACAAAGGATGTGCCCGTAATAGTCATGAACGGTCTCTCAAAGGTTTACTTTGCGACGGGATGGAGATTGGGCTATATGTACTTCGTGGATCCAGAGAATAAGCTTGCTGAAGTTAGGGAGGCAATAGGGAAGCTCGCGAGGTTGAGGCTCTGTCCAAACACTCCGGCTCAAAAAGCGGCAATCGCTGGCCTTAGGGGCCCAATGGATTATCTCGAGGAATACATGGCAAAGCTGAAAGAGAGAAGAGACTACATCTACAAGCGCCTTAATGAGATGCCCGGAATAAGCACCCAGAAGCCGCAGGGAGCGTTCTACATCTTCCCCAAAATTGAAGAAGGGCCATGGAAGAGCGACAAGGAGTTCGTTCTCGATGTTCTCCACAACGCCCACGTGCTCTTTGTCCACGGCTCCGGCTTCGGTGAAGGTGGGGAGATGCACTTCCGCTCAATATTCTTAGCTCCGGTTCCAGTGTTAGAAGAGGCTATGGACAACCTGGAGAAGTTTATGAAAGAAAGGCTTGGATGATTTTTCCTTTCTTTTTAACCTCCCGAAACGACCGGGATTACTTCTACATAGTCGCCATCCTTTACTGGGTCGTCTTCCAGGGCTACTTTTCCATTTACTTTGGCTATGGCACTTTCTGTGTTAAATCCCACTTCTCTAAGAACATCTTTGACCTTCATGCCTTTTTGATACTCTATCTCCTTTTCTATTTTCCTTCCAATAACCTTAATCCTGATCACTGCTATCACCGGGGAATCATGAGCACGGAGCTTTTTAACTTTGTCGAAACGGACAAGCATAACTTTTATATGTTTAAAACGCTATTTAGTAATTTGGGGTGGTACATTGGACATTACTGAGACTTTTGTTTACGGCTTTAGTTCAGTGGGTTTCCTAAATGGATTACTGTTTCTCTATGTATCTCTAAAAAGCAAAAGAAAATCTCCTCTATTTTTTGGTCTCGCATGGTTTTTTTCAATAGCAGCCGTGACATCTAGTATTTTCTTTACTCTACACTGGGCAAACGTTTTTGCAGGGTTATCCCAGGGATTTTTAATTCTGGGCATTCTTGGAGTTTTAAAAGAGGAGCATGGAAACATAAGTATCTTACGCCTCAGGACCCTTTACTTGATCCCCCTTACCGTAATGGTTTTTGGCATTGCCGAGAGCATTATAGAAACTGAGCCTGAAGACGGTTTTGTCATTGGCGGGATTTTTGGACTCTTTGCTACCTTTGTTTTTGTCGAATCCCTTAAAAGAACTCACGGCAGGAATATAGTTATTATGGGTTTATTGTTTGCCTTTGGGTCTCTCATGACTTCCCTTTACCCCATATTTCGTGGAGAAATTGCTGAACTTTCTCCCTATGCTGCGTTGGGAGTCTTATCGTTTTCATTTTTAGCTTTCTTCTCATACTATAAGATTATTTTCAGCGAGAGGTTTTTCAAAACAATTCCCAACGCTACCATCGAAACTCCAGAATTAAGAGGAGTTCATCTGGAATCTCCGGAGGAATTTGAGAACTTGAAAGAGAGCTTAAAAGACTATCCAGTGCTCGCATTCATGAGGGGTCTGAATTCGCCAGAAGGATGGACCACTTACAAATTCAGCACGATTGAGGGAGAAAACGTCATTTATCCTACGGATTTATACAAAATAACCGACCTTGTTTTTAGATACCTCACGGAAGCCAAGAACAAAGGAGTTAAAGGTGTTGTTGTGCTTGAGGGTCTTGAATTTCTCAGGGTTTATAACGACTTTAAAGCAGTTGCAAAGATGATAGCGTCAGTCAGAGATTATGTTCTTTCTTATGAGGGCGCTTTGATAGTTGTTCTCGATGAAAAAGCATGGGATGAGAAGGAGTTAAACACTCTGAAGAGAATGCTGTTATGAATCTCTGGTGAAGCAGGGAAAACCCAAAGCCCGAAACTCTTTAAGCTTTGCTGGAGAATGTATACACGTCGATGATGGTCGAGGCCCGGCACTGAAGGGTGATGAAGGCCATCACACCTGAGACAAACTCTATACTGCTCTTATAACTTTTTCTCTTTTCTGAGAACAGCACTTTCAACGGTTTTTGTAATTTCAATAGGAGTTCTTGATAATAGCATCAGAAAGTTCCAGAACAGAGCAAATTTATGGCGGACCGGCGGGGATTTGAACCCCGGACCCTCGGCTTAGGAGGCCGATGCCCTATCCTGGCTAGGCTACCGGTCCACTCCCGTTTCCTATCCTCTCTCACTGGCTTATAAATCTTTTGTTAAACAAAATAGTTTAACGGAAATCAAAGGGTATTTAAACTTCCATTCAAAACTTTCTCTGGTGTGGCTGATGGTGGATGAGTTGGACAGAAAAATAATCTCTATTCTTCAGGAAGATGCCCGATTGTCCTATAGGGAGATAGCGAAAAAAGTGGGAGTTGCTGTGGGAACGGTGTATAACAGAATAAAGAGGCTTGAAGAAGAGGGGATTATCCGGGGGTTTGTCCCAAAATTAGATTACGCTAAACTTGGCTATGATCTTACTGCTATAATTGGAGTTAAGGCTCAGGGAAAGAGGATAATTGAGATCGAGAGGGAAATAGC
>LGET01000044.1 GCA_001507935.1 Thermococcales archaeon 44_46 | reverse complement strand
GAAGTGACGGTAATTGAGTTTGAGGTTGTGGAGAAGTTCGAGAGCGGAATTCCTCTGAAGTGGCTCAAAGGGCTGAACTACAGAAATCCAGAGGAGATAGCAAAACTTTACATAGAAAACAACTTAAAAGATTCTCCCGACGTGGATTTGATAATTAGGAAAGTTTATTCCGAGGGGTTAAAAGAGGCCGTAAGAAGGTATGGGCCAAAAAGAGTAAGAGATGCCCTTTTGAAGGCATATCATAAACTTTATGCAGACGGAAAGATTTAAAGAGGAAGCTCGGTTGTCTCTTTGTGTATCTTCAACACAACCATTGTATGCGTCGCGACAACGCCCTCTATCTCTCCAATTCTATCGAGAAAGTCGTTGAGCTCTTCGCTGCTCCTTGTTCTTATCTTGAGTATCATATCGTAGTCGCCCGTAGTTTCATAAATTTCCACTATTTCTGGATATTTAATGAGCTTCTCGGCAACGTCACTATATTTTCCGGCTTTTGCCTTTATCAGTATGAAAGCCAGCAGGTGAAAGCCAAGGGACTCTGGATCGGGGATAATCGTGAATTTCTTTATTATTCCCCTTTCCTTAAGCTTTTTAATCCTCTCATAGACAGTTGACTCTGCAAGTCCTACCTGTTTGGATATCTCTCTTAAGGGAGTACGGCTGTTTTTTTGGAGTACCTTTAAGATTTCCTTGTCAATTTCATCCAAAAATCCTTTCATACTCTCACCGCCCTAAAATTTTTCGGGATAATATATAAAGTTGATGATGCATCCACACCATAGATTTATAAAAACTCTCTATATACCTCTAATGGGCTGGAGAAGGAGAGGTGAGTAGAGATGCCAACAAACGTAACAGCAGAATATCTAGCGGCGGAAGAGGAATACAGACAGGCTAAAACGATACCCGAAAAAATAAGGGCCTTGGAAAAAATGTATGCTACAGTACCGAAGCACAAGGGAACAGAGAAGCTCAGGCTCCAAATAAAGAGAAAGATATCAGAGCTGAGAAAAGAACTGGAAAAACAGCAGAGCCAGCGAAAAGGTGGGGGTTACTCATTTAGCGTTAAAAAAGAAGGAGCTGCCCAGATAGTTCTTGCGGGTTTGCCAAATGTTGGGAAATCCTCACTTCTTAAAGTCCTCACGGACGTTGATGTTGACGTCGCTGATTACGCTTTCACGACTGTTGAACCAATTCCGGGCATGATGAAGTATAAGGACGTCCAGATTCAACTCGTGGAGGTACCGGGGTTAGTAGAGGGGGCTGCATTGGGCAAAGGTATGGGAACACAGCTTTTGAGCGTTATAAGAAATGCCGATGCAATAGCCATTGTCGTTGATCTTTCCCAAGACCCAATAAAGCAGATGGAGATACTGTTGAGGGAATTTGAGCGTGCTGGAATAAAAATAAACAAAAGGAAGCCAAAAGTTGAAGTAAAGAGAATGCCAATGGGCGGAATTGTAATCAACGGGCAGGACTTGATTCAGGGGGATATAAGTGAAGTCATGAAAATGCTTAGGGAGGAAGGCATTCACAGTGCTGAGATTACAGTAAAAGAACCTGTCACTCTTGAAGAATTCTCAGATGCCCTCGATGAGAGCATTGTATGGAGGAAGGCCATAATTATTGCCAACAAAGGCGATGCGCCGGGAAGCAAAGAGAACTATGAAAAGCTCGTTGAGGCTTATGGGGATAGGTTTAAAATAGTGCCCGTTTCGGCAGAAAAGAAGGCAAACCTTGAAGCCCTTAAAGAAGCTCTTTATGATCTCGCTGGCATAATTAGAGTCTTCACAAAGTCGCCGGGTGAAGAGCCAGCTTATCCACCCATAGCCCTCAAAAAAGGTGCAACCGTTCTTGATGTGGCGGAGAGAGTTCACAAAGACCTAGCAAAGAACTTTAAATACGCAAGGGTGTGGGGAAAGAGTGCAAAGTTCCCGGGGCAGAGAGTCGGTGCAGATCACGTTCTTGAAGATGGAGATATAGTTGAGATTCATGCTAGATAGACCAGTTTCTTTCTCCATAAAAACACACCATCTCAGAATTGGAGTCTCGCAAATGAAAAAATTATCTCCATCTGCAAAGAGACTTTCTTTTATCCACCGATTTTGACTTGGAGTCCTAAGCCTTTAAATTCTTCCTTAATCCACTTTAATGTCTCGTCAGATGGCGCGTGGTGAACTTCCATTTTGTATTCCCTTCCCAAACGGTTGAACTTCTCTCCAACATCATGGTATGGCAACAGATCTATCTCTTGAATAGAACTTAAGTCAAGCTCCGAGAGGAATCTTGCCCAACCTTTTACGTTCCATTCTGTGTCTGTTATTCCTGGGATAACTGGAAACCTTAGGATTACGTTAGCTTTCTTTTCAACAAGGAAAATTAAATTTTTCTTTATCAATTCATTTGGAACTCCAGTATATTTGATGTGTTCTTTTTCATCAAAAAGTTTCAGGTCATATAGGAAGAGGTCTGTGTAAGGGAGTATCTTCTCCAAAATTCTTGTTGGGGCGTATCCAGAGGTATCGACTGTTGTATGAATGTACCTCTTCTTGCACTCCTTGAGGATATCTTCCAAGAATTCTGGCTGAAAAAGGGGTTCTCCGCCGGAGAACGTTACTCCCCCATTAGAGCTGTCATGGAACTTAATGTCTTTCTCAATCTCACGAATGAGCTCATCCACAGTAACAACTTTGCCCACAAGCCTTAGGGCATTCGTTGGGCAAAGCTCTGCACAAATCCCACAACCTGTGCACTCTTCTCTATCGATGTGTTGGGTTTCGTTTTCATCAAAGCTAACTGCATTTTCGGGGCAAGCCTTAACGCAGGTGTGGCAGTGGATGCACTTAAAGCTGAAGTACATGATATCCGGCTTTGGGGATATCCCCTCTGGGTTATGACACCACCAGCACCTCAACGGACAGCCCTTCATAAAGATTGTAGTTCTGATTCCCGGGCCGTCATGGATTGCATAGCGCTTTATATCAAAGATTATACCCTTGACCATTGCTTGTCCTCCTTATCTATCTTATCTCCTCCTCTTCCGGCTCTCCTATGAATATCGCCCCATACAGAAAGCTTAAATCCTCCTCAAATGGGTGCCTTATTTCTTTTTCGGACATGATAGTTCTCAAGCTTTTTGAACATTATCTCACCTCAAATTTCCTGAAAAATCAAAAATCGAGAAATTTAGAGTTCTTTGTGCTCTGTCCTCCTTATTATCTCCTCTTGTAGCCCTTTGGGCAGGTTTACGAAGTAGTCACTATAACCTGCCACTCTAACCATTAAATCCTGAAAGTCTTGAGGTCTTCTTTGGGCTTCCCTAAGGAGTTCCGCGCTTATAACGTTGAACTGCACATGGTGGCCGCCAAGCCTAAAGAACGTCCTTATCAGCTGCGCCAGTTTTTTGATGTTCTCCTCACTGTCAAAGAGGTCGGGTGTCAGCTTTTGGTTTAGCAATGCTCCTCCCGTCTTATCCCAGTCACACTTTGCAACGCTCCTGAACACTGCAGCTATACCCCTCCTGTCCATCCCCTGGACCGGTGACACTCCCTCTGAAACCGGAAAGCCTGCTTCCCTTCCATCGGGCGTTGCTCCGGTAACTTTTCCAAAGTAAACGTGAACCGTTGTTGGGAGGAAGTAGGCTCTTCTTGAGGCCTTCCTAACTGGAGAAGGAGGATAACTCTCGATGAGCTTGACCACTTCGTCAACGACTCTCTTGGCTATCTCGTCGACGTAGTCATCGTCATTTCCAAATTTTGGAGTCTTCTCGGGATTGCGGAGTATTTCCCTCATAAGTTCATAACCCTTCCAGTTGTTCTTTAATGCCTCAAGAAGCTCTTCCATCGTGAACGTCTTCTTGTCAAAGATGTGGTACTTTATTGCGGCTAGGCTATCTGCTATAGTTCCTAGCCCAACTACCTGAATGTATTGAGTGTTGTATCTAGCTCCCCCGCAGTTGTAGTCCTTAGCGTTCTTTACGCAATCCTCTATCCAGAGAGACATGAATGGCACCGGCAGATACTTTGCGTATAGGGTCTCAATTATGTCGTTGCCCTTCATTTTTATGTCCATGAAGTGTTTCACCTGCTTCATAAAGGCCTCCCAGAGCTCTTCAAAGCTCTTGAAGTTTCTTGGATCGCCGGTCTCAAGGCCAATCTTCTTGCCCGTTCTTGGATCAACACCGTTGTTGAGGGTTATCTCGAGGATTTTTGGCAGGTTGAAGTAGCCAGTGAGTATGTAGGCTTCCTTTCCAAAGGCACCGCTCTCTACACAGCCACTAACTCCCGAAGTTCTCGCATCCTCAAGGCTCTTACCTTGCCTGAGCATCTTTACTATGACTCCATCAAAGTTGAAGAACGGCGGCTCGCCGAATCCCGGCCCTACGACCTTTAGGGCTTCAATGAGAAAGCGGTCAGGATTTTTCTCGCTCACCAGCACGGCGGTGTTTGGCTGCAAAGTCCTCATCTCGCCGAGGACTTCGAGGATCAAATAGGAGAGCTCATTAACTCCATCGGAGCCGTCCTCCTTTAGTCCACCAACGTTGAGCTTTGAGAAGTCGTTGTATGTGAAGCTCTCCTCCGCAGTCACCCCAACCTTTGGAACTGCTGGCTGGTTGTTAAACTTGAGCCAGAAGCACTGGAGAAGCTCTTTTGCTTTTTCTCTCGTGAGCTTGCTTTCTTCAATGTCCTTCTTATAGAAGGGGTAGAGATGCTGATCTATTCTTCCTGGGTTAAAGGAATCCCATGGGTTCGTCTCATAGGTAACTCCCACGTGTATGAACCAGTAGTGCTGCAAGGCCTCCCAGAAGGTTCTTGGTGGATGTGCAGGCACCCACTTACATATCTCAGCCATCTGCTTTAGTTCTTCCTTTCTCTTGGGGTCAGTCTCTTCTTCTGCCATTTTCTCCAGCTTTTCAGCGTATCTCTGGGCGTAGATTAAGATCGCATCTGCAGCGATGTCCATGGCTTTGAGCTCTTCCATCTTCTCGTAATAATCCGGATCGCTAGGGTCGAGTTCTTCCATTTTCTTTCTGATCTCTTCCTTAATGTCCAAAACGCCTATCTTGAATATTCTCTCTCCACCTGCAGTGTGTCCTGGAGCTCTTTGTTCCATAAACTCGGTCCAAATGCCTGCCTCATAACAGTCAATCCACTCCTGCGGTAGATTTTCAAAGATTATATCCCTCATTGCTTGCCCTTTCCAGAAGGGGATTATCTCTTTTTCATAGAGTTCTTTAGTTTCTTCATCAACTTTGTAGGGCATGTTTTGTCTTGAGTTTAAAATTTCAAGATCCTGCATGCTGTGTACGCAGATTTCCGGATAAGTGGGAACTTCCTTAACTCCAGTGCCTCTAAGCCCTACAATAAGTTGTCCATCCTCAACAGGCAAGCTACAGTGTTCAAGGAGATATTTAAAAGCAAGGGCTCTCTGAACTGGGATTGATTTTCCCTTTGCCAGATCACTCTTATAGAATTCGGTTATAAGTTTGGCCCTTTCAGAGGAAATTTTGACCGCAGTATTTACACTTTCTTCTCTAAGCTTTGCAACCCTCTCATTTATGGGTCTTATAGAACTTCTGCGCCTTTCTAACTCTTTTTCTATTTTCTCCTTAACATCAACACAGCACTATCGGAAGCAAACTTTATATAGATCAACGTAATACTTAATTATGTTATGTTGTCTACTTTGGGTATTTTATTTTAAGACCTGAGCTCTCTCGGGGGGTATCAATGGTTGAACTCAAAAGTCGTAGTTTGGAGAAATTTGCTACAACTTTTGGTCTATTAATGACAGCAGTAGGTTGGAGTGTTGGCTCAGGGAACTACTGGCGTTTTTCATGGAGGGCAGCAAACTACGGTGGTGGGTCATTTCTCTTCACATACCTGGTCTGGCTAATAGTATTTGCCTTTGCAGCAGCTGTTGCAGAGTATGCTATTGGTAAATATGGTGAAGGTGGTGTTTTAATTGGTCCCTACAACTTCGCAAAGAGACATAAGAAATTAGCAAGTTTTGGTGGCGTGTGGATGGCATGGTCGACAGCACTTATCTATGCCTACTATGGAGTTGTAGTGGGATGGATATTCATTTACATGCTACTTTCATGGACGGGATATTTCTGGAGACCGGACTTTGATGCTTTAGCCCTCTGGAACAGTATCTACAATCAGACACCAGCTTTAGTAGCCCTTATCCTTATGTTTGTTATGGGACTGGTAGTTCTCTCAAAGGGAGTTCGCGGAGTTGAAACAGTTGCAAAAGCCATGTTCCCGCTGCTCTATATATTCACCATCATCTTGGGTATCTACGCCCTAACAGTGCCCGGGGCAAGGGAAGGTTTAGAGTTCTACTACACCCCAAGAGTTGAAGCTTTGAAGGATCCAAGCACCTGGATGCAATCCCTCTCACAGGTTATATGGAGTGCCGGTATTGCTTGGGGGTTCTTCATAACCGCTGGCGCCTATATGAGAAAGAGAGATGACGTTACTTTAGCGGCATTTGGGAATATAACTAATGACTCGGCAGTTGGATGGACTGCAGGGCTAGCTATTATCCCAATTATATTTGCCCTTTCGGCAACTCCATTTGAGGATATCAAAGCGGCTGGAACTGGATTGGCGTTTGTATCTCTCCCAAGGCTCCTTTCAACAGCACCAAAATCATGGGGATGGCCATTTGCAGTCCTCTTCTTCACAGCCTTCTGGTTTGCAGCGTTCACAAGCTATATAACCATTTGGGATGTCGGTTCGAAGATTTACAAGGATCTTGGAGTGCCTAAGGCTAAGGCAGCCCTTATTTTCGGTCTAATCTGGACAATAGTTGGTCTTCCAACAACAATGCCAGGTACAAGAGACTGGCTTGACTACTATGACACAGTGTGGGGAATTGCAGGGCTTACTGTTGGTCTAGTGTTCATTGCCCTAATTGTGGCTTACTGGCATAATGCAAGGGAAGTAAGAGAAAAGATAAACTCCGTGGAGCCAAAGCCCTTAATACGCTTGGGTTCATGGTGGGATATAGAGCTGAAGCTACTACCCATCATAGCTGCGGTGTTCTTCTTCTGGTGGATAGGGTACAAAGAGTGGATGCAAGGATGGGGAGCTGGATTGCACGCCTACTACACCTTCCCAGGATTCCTGATGTTGATCATTGGAGGTGCAATAATCTACTGGTCAGTAAACAGAGTGCTTAATTACATGACAGGCGGAGGTGAATGAGATGGGAGTTTGGGTAATCTTCCTTGTCCTGACCTTCGTCTTCCAGATTCTGGGCTTTTACACCTGGTATGCAGCAATAAAAAGAGAAAAAATAATAAGGGCATTGGGGGAGTGAAAGATGGCTCTGCCAACCGTCCCAACTTGGGTGGTTTTTGTCTTAGTTGTTATAGGAACTTTCCTTTGGGCATACAGCATTGAATACTATGCAAAAAAGTATTATCACATATCAGAAGCGTCAGAAGAAAAATGAACAGAAATATAGACAGATACTTTTTCCACTTTTCTGTTTTATCTTTATCTTAGCAGGAAGCCTTTCCAAAGGGGATCATTTTTAGAAATTATGTCCTGAGAGATCTTTGTTATGTATGCGCTTCCCGTTATTTCGGGGATTATTGCCGTATATTCGCCGATTTTCGCCGTGTCAACGATTTTGATCTTGAATTGTGTTCCGAGAATGCTTTCATGAACAAAGGTATCCCCTACCTTAAGAACCCCCTTGGAATAAAGAGTTGCGACCCTTGAAGCACTTCCAGTCCCACAGGGGCTTCTATCAATACTGCCCTCTCCCCAAATCACAACGTTCTTTCCATCAGAACTCTCTCTTTCAGGTTCGTCAGTAAGCATTGCTAAATTTATTCTATTTTGGACACCTTTTCTTGGATGATGGACGTCTATCTGTTCATTTGCCACTTTAATGAGCTTCAATGCTGTGGGAATTAACTCCCTTATGTACTCCCGTCTGACTCTAAGTCCCAAATCTCTGGCATCTGCAATAACGTAGAAGTTGCCACCAAATGCTACATCTACCTTTATCTTCCCTCTTCTTGGATATTCTATCTCAAATTCTCCGACATAAAAGCTTGGCACATCAACAACGGTGACCTCTTTAACTATTCCATTCTCTACCCTAGCTTTAGCCTCTACGAGTCCTGCAGGAGTTTCAAGCTTTACTGTTGTGTATGGCTCTTTTTTCTCTATGATCCCCAGTTCCACCAGCACTGTGGCAACTCCCATGGTTGCATGTCCGCACATATCGAGATAGCCAGAGGTGTCCATATATATAACTCCAAAGTCCGCTATATCTGAAGGAACTAGAACTGCCCCAAATTGATCCGAATGTCCTCTGGGCTCATGGAGCAGGGCAGTCCTAATCCAGTCGTAATGCTCCTTAAAATATTCTCTCTTTTCTATGATGTCCTCTCCTTTTACATTCACTCCAGAAAGGACTATTCTTGTAGGTTCACCCTCTGTGTGGGTATCCACAACATGGAAGACATGATCTGCAAACATATGGAACACCAGTGTATCAAAAGAAGCAAAGAAGTATATAAAAGTTCCTAAAGCTCCACTTTAGTACCAACTCCATGTTCAAGGGCTTTTTCATATGCTAACTTGGCTGTTATTGCGTCTTCTATTGCCAAACCGACGCTCTTGAAAAGAGTTATTTCCTTGTCATTTTCCCTTCCTTCTTTAACTCCCGCAACAATTTCGCCGAGCTCAGCATAGATGTGGCTCTCGTCAATTACTCCCTCTTTCATGGGAATTATTATGTCCCCTGATTCGTTTAGAACGCCTTCTTTTGAATCAACAACCAGCTTAGATTTTCTTACTGTTTCGGAATCGAGTTCCCTAGCATATCTGCCTACCCAACCTATAGAGTTAATATGTGTGCCTTCCCTAATCCATTCTCCCTTAACTACTGGTTCCCTTGCCGTTGTTGCCACTATTAAGATATCGGACTTCTCAACAGCTTCCCTTGCAGATTCAACTGTTTTTATCTCGATTCCAAGCTTTTTAGATATTTCTTCGGCAAATTTTCTGGCATTTTCCGGGTTAATGTCATAGACAAGCACCTTTTCTATGTCTCTAACCTCGCAAACTGCCCAGAGCTGAGTTCTTGCTTGAACTCCTGCGCCAATAATTCCCGCGATTTTTGAATCTTTTCTGGCAAGATACTTTGTGGCAACACCAGTTGCAGCCCCAGTTCTCATGGCAGTTATGTAGGTACCTTCCATCAATGCTAATGGAGCACCCGTTTTTGGATCGTTAAGAAGAATTGAAGCTAAAACACTTGGCAGACCTTTCTTGGGGTTTTCAGGGTATAAAGAAACCACCTTTACAGCTAAGGCTTCAGAATCTTCTAAGTAACTTGGCATGTATAGAATGAATCCGTTTTGCTTCTCAACCTCTATTATGGTTCTTAACGGAACTTTTGCTTTTCCGTTATAAAGCTCTAAGAATGCTCTTTCAACGGATTCTATGACTTCTCTCATTGAGAGCAACTTCTCAAGATCACTTCTGCTGAGGAGCAACATGCCGAACACCATATTGTAATGTTCTTTGTTGTATAAATATTCTCTGCTTTCAACATGAAAATATCGAGGAGGTTATTTATATAACCATAAGTTCAACAATTTTGTGTTTAAACAAAAGGTTTAAATAGTTTACATGTGTAAACTTTCATGATAAAACTTGTTCATGGGTGATAACATGCGTCCGCTGGATCTGTATGAGAAAGACGCTTCTAAGAAAGTCACGATATATTTTGAGGGCAAAGCTCTGGAAGCATATGAAGGAGAAAAACTTCCAGTGGCACTGCTTGCAAATGGTATTTACTGGATAACGACCAGTCTCCAGGGAAGGAAAAGGGGTGCGTTCACTTTTGGCCCGTTGCCGGTCATTGTAAATGGCATCAAAAACATGGATGGAAGAAAAACCCTCGTTAAGGACGGAATGAAGATAGAGAGGCAGAACTACGGTGAGTTTCAAGAAACTGTGGAAATAGACGGAAGTAAGGGAGTTCTTAGGGAGGTTGTTGACGTCGCTATAATAGGCGGAGGAATCGCTGGAATAGGTGC
>LGET01000043.1 GCA_001507935.1 Thermococcales archaeon 44_46 | reverse complement strand
AACTTTTCAGCTACTTCCTTAGCCCTCTCAAAGTTTGCATCAGCCACTCCAACGAGCTTGGCTTTTCCTTCCTTTGCCAGCTCGGAGTAAATCCTCGCATGGTGGAAGCCCATGTTCCCAACGCCAATTACTCCAACGCGAAGCATTTCTCTCACCCTGAGAGCTCATTCAGAGTGTCGATTATATATTCTATGTCCTCTCTGCTAACGGCCGGGTGAACTGGGAGGCTCAGGACTCTCTTTGAGGCTTCAATTGCATTGGGGCAGATGTCCCTTGGATAGCCGAGTCTCTGATAGAGGGGTTGGTGGTGAACCGGGATGGGATAGTGAACAGCCGTTCCAACACCTTTCTCCCTCAATTTTGCCATGAGCTCCTCTCTGCTGAGCGGGAACTCCTCCTCAACCCTAATCACGTACTGGTGGAAGACGTGCTTAGTCCTTTTGTCAACGTAGGGTGGGGTTAGGCCGTCAATTTTGCCTATCCCCTCGCTTAGAAGCTTGGCATTCTCGATTCTTCTCTCGTTCCACTCGTCAAGCTTTCTAAGCTGAACTCTCCCGATTGCAGCCGCTATGTTTGTCATCCTTAAGTTGTAGCCGAGCTCGACGTGGAGGTACTTTTCGGCCTGCCCGTGGTTCCTGATTAGTTCTGCCCTTCTTGCAAGTTCGTCATCGTTGGTAACTACCATCCCTCCTTCCCCAGTGGTCATGTTCTTGGTTGGATAGAAGCTGAAAGCGGCGATATCCCCAAAGGTTCCCACCTTTTGCCCCTCGAACTCGGCACCATGGGCCTGTGCACAGTCCTCAACAAGGTAAAGCTTGTAGTCCTCGGCTATTTCTTTAAAAGCCTTCATGTCTGCAGGCTGTCCATAGAGGTGGACGACAACGATGGCTTTTGTTTTGTCGTTAATTTTTTCAAGAACATCGTTTGGGTCGAGGTTGAATGTTTTCGGGTCGATATCTGCAAAGACCGGCTTGGCTCCCTGAAAGAGTATTGAGTTTGCGGAAGCAATGAATGTGAAGGGAGTTGTTATAACTTCATCTCCGGAGCCGATTTTAAGGGTTTTCAGGGCAACATCCAGAGCAGCAGTTCCGTTTACAACAGCTATGCCGTGCTTGGCTCCGAGGTAATCCGCAAATTCTCTTTCAAAGGCTTCAACTTCCTTTCCATGAGCCAGTATTCCGCTCTTTAAAACCTCAACAACGGCATTGATTTCTTCTTCTCCAATTAAGGGCTTAGCAATTGGAATGCTTCTCATTTTAATCACCTTACAAGTCCTTTTCCCTCAGGTATCTTTCGTAGTCTTCCCGCCTGATTTTAACTTCTTTTCCGCAGTGGGAGCACTTGAATGCGACCCCTTCCTCGTCCTCACCAACTTTTTCCTTTAGCGGTTTTCCGCAGTAGCAGACGAATCCCTTCAATCGAGCGGGATTTCCAAATACAAGACCAAATGGGGGAACGTCTTTTGTCACAACTGCTCCAGCGCCAACCATTGCGTATTCGCCAATCGTTACTCCGCAGACTATTGTTGCATGGGCTCCGATGGAGGCACCTTTCTTAACAAGGGTCGGCACGATTTCCCAATCCTGATTAAATGCTCTTGGATAAAGGTCGTTGGTGAATGTCATGTGTGGGCCGAGAAAAACGTCATCTTCCACTTTAACTCCCCTGTAGACGCTCACTCCGTTTTGGATCTTGACGTTGTTTCCGATTTCAACGCCAACGTCGATGTAAACGTCCTTCCCAATGTTGCAGTTTCTTCCTATCTTTGCGCCAGTCCTTACGTGGGCAAAGTGCCATATCCTTGTTCCTTTACCAATTTCAGCCCCATCCTCAACAACAGCTGTTGGATGAACGAAATACTTTTGAGTCATTGGAAACACCTCGAAGTATTCTCTCAAACTTCTCCGCGCTCTCATCCCAGCTGAACCTTTTAGCCCATTCCAGTGCGTTTTCACTCAGCCTTTTTCTTAGGGTTTCATCTTCATACAATTCCTTAAGTGCTTCGCTCATGGCTTTGGGGTTTGGCTCACACAGCAGGCCATTGTAGTTGTGCTTTATTGAATCTCTCAGCCCGGGGACGTTGTAGCCTATGACCGGAGTTCCCAAGGCATTCGCTTCTATCACAACTCTCCCCCATCCTTCCCTTATCGCGGGGACTAGCAGTACGTGGGCTCTCTTCATAAGCTCAATTTTCTCTTTTTCGGAGACAAAGCCCTTAAATACAATATTATTGCTATTGTGTTGTTTTTTAAGTCTTTCTTCAAGTTCTCCTCTACCCACTACCCAGAGCTTGCCTTTATTAAACGTTTTAAACGCCATTATTGCGTCTTCTGGTTTTTTGGTAGGGGTTAGCCTGCCAACAAATATTGCTGTGAACTCCTCTTCCTTCTCAGGAACGCTATCTAGAATGTTCCCATCCAGACCGTTGTAAACTATTTCCACATCTTTAAACCCCAGTCTTTCTAAATCTTCCTTTGTGGATTCGGATACTGTTATCGTTTTTACATTCACGTAGTGCTTTAACCAGTATGGCTCCAAGAAGTGCTTTCCAATAAGATTAACTGGAAATGGAGTCTTGTAGTCCCAAAACTCAACTGCCAATTGGTGTATTAACGCGATTATCGGTTTATCTACATATTTTGGGGTCAAAAATGGCCTTGTGTTTATTTCATCAATTACCAAGTCGAAATTGTCTTTGTTCTTTTTGTAGAACCTCTTTGCATGTGAATAGACTGTATCGAAAATACCTATTATTTTCCCTCCTCTAATTATTTCAATCTCATCAATTTCTTCTTTCCTTTCGGCTCCCTCGAAATAGGAAGTAAAAAGCGTGATCTCATAACCCTTCTTAACCAACCTTTTTGCTATCTCGTGAGTGTAAACCTCCGCTCCACCTGCTTCTGGATGCTTTATATCCTTCCAGTTAAGCCACAATACCCTCATGTGCTCTCACCTTTCATAGTAATGTAAAATGTTTTTTCTGTAAAATACTGCCATGGTGTCTATGAACATTCTTAGTATTGCTTTATAATTTACTGAGGAGTTGAAGTGCTTATGTTCAATCTTAACAGGGAGTTCACGAATTTTATATCCATACATATTTATTACGGTCAGAAGTTCTACATCGAAGGCATATTTTTTGACCAGAATCTTAGGAAATACCCTCTCTAGTACCTCTCTCCTAAACACTTTAAGCCCGACTTGGGTATCACTGACATCTAACTTGAGCAACATTTTAACTAATGTTCTGTACCAAATGCTAAATGCCTTCCTTTTTTCGGAATAACTAACCCTTGCCCCCGGAAGATACTTTGAACCTATGACGACATCGTATCCTTCATTAAGAACTTTTAAGAACCTCTTTATTTGAGAAGGGGGAATATCCAAGTCGGAATCAAAGAACACAATCATCTTGCCACTACTTTTTTCAAAGCCCTTTTTCAGAGCGTGTCCTTTTCCCCTGTTCTTATGATAGCTTACTACCTGACTTCTTTAAAGGATTCGCGGAGTTTTTTTGCGACTTCTAATGTGTTGTCTTCGGAACCATCGTTTATTAGGACTATCTCGTAATCTAACCCCTTTAGTTCTTTCATAGTCTCTTTAACTGCTTTCTCTAGGTTTTTTCCTTCATTATATGCTGGCATCAGCACTGAGATTTCAGGCATTTCTTTGCCTCCCAATATATATAAGCAACCCGCTTGTCATTAAAATGCTCACTCCGACCAGCGTGTTTACCATTGTAGAAATGTTTTTATTGCTAAGAGACAGCGAGAGTATTTCAGCTGCAAGCAGTCCCAGTAAGTAGAAAGATATCCCCGTTTTGTTTATGGACAGGGAATAATTAACAACTACACTTGCTAACGAAAAGAACATCATTGCCAGACCGTATCTCCACAAATAAGGAGCAACACTTAGGTATTTTTCGCCGTAAATAAAGGTTATGATGAACTCTGGAAACAGTGCATAGGCTAGAACTATTCCTCCGGAAATCAGAAGCGTCATTGCTAAGCCCCTTGTTAATACGTGGAAATGTTTTTCACCCTTCTCGTGCATTTCTGCAGCCTTCGGGAATATTACCATTCCAACGGCTCCAGGGGCAAACAAGACAATCTTTCCAAGCACGGAAATTGCGGAATACTGACCGGCTTCCAGAGGCGAGAGGTAGTGCTTAACTAGAATAACGTCGACATTCCACATTGTTGTATATGCGAAGATTGCCAGAAAAGCCAAACTGCCGTATGTTAAAATGTTCCTTAGCTCTATATCCCCCTTTGCATCGTAATGCAATATGTCCTTTAAAAACATCGCAGTGAGAAGAAAAGCCGCGATATGGGCTAGAAATATTCCTAAAAGCCCACCCAAAACACCATACCCAAAAACAACCAGCCCCACGCCAAAAATCAGCTTAAAAAACGCCCAGGAAGAAACACTGATTCCTAGAGCCCCAAAACGCTGGAGACCTCTCAAAGCACCTTGATATACGGGGAGGAGAAAACCGAATGGAATAGACGCAAAGAGAACTATTAAAAGAATGTCCCTGTCTATTTGGAGAAAGCTGGAAATGAACGGGGATAAAAGAACTGTGAATATATAAATAATGATTCCTAATATTCCAAGAGTTTTTGTGCCTTTTGCCAGTATCAACTTAACTTTTCCATATTCTTTTTTGGAACTGTATAGGGTGACAAATTTTGTTATGGATGTGTTTACGGTGGTAAAAAACACAGAGAATATGTAAAACAGAGATAGGAGACTAAAAAGCTCTCCGTATTCTTGAGGAGAAAGCAGTCTCCCCATCAAAAGCTGGTACAAATAGTTAAAAAAGTTGGATAGGGTCATCGCAACCATCATTATGAAGGCATCCCTGTAAAATTTGTGGGTCAGTATGTTGAGGCTTTTAATATTCCTCATTATATGCTCACCTAATTTGGCAACTCCTTATTACCGGTAGGGATATGCACTATTACCATTTTAAATTTTTATGCTAATGTCTCTATGCTTTGAGCAACTAATTCAAAACTAATACAGAGAAAGCAACCCCTCTAAGCTCTTGAGATTTTTCCGACTTCAATCCGTTCTAGAGACGCGCTTTCAGGATTTTTGGCGGTTGAGAGATGTTATCGTTTTTGGAAGCTTTACGCTCTTTACCACAGCTTTTCAATTTAAACAAACAATAAGAAGTAAAGTATATATTGAGTGAGGTGAAAACTTGGAGAGGGCGAGGGCATGGACTTTGAGAGAATTCTCAGACCAAGAGTTGCGCTTCCTTTGATAACTATTGTTGCCTTAATCCTCAGGCTCATCCCCTTAAAATCCAAATATATGTTCGGTTATGATCCCTACTTTCACCTCGCCTATATAGAGGAGGCTTTAAAAGCGGGAGAGTGGTTTAACTTTTTTACCATAGCGAATGGTCCCTGGGGGTTTCAAATAAAGACATTTCATCCCCTTGGCTTGTGGATGACTCCAGCCTATGTTTATAAGGTTTTAAAGTTCTTTGGAGTTTCCCTCTACAATGCTTTCAGGGTAACCCCGGTTATTTTTGGCGTTTTGACAATAGCTTTCTTTTACCTTGCTTTGCTAAAGTTCTACGATGAAAAGAGGGCTTTTTTTGCCTCGCTGTTCTTGGCTGTAAGCTTTGGACATATCTTCAGGTCAATGGCTAACTATTACAGGGGAGACAACTATATGCTCTTCTGGTACAGCGTTGCTTTACTGGGGGTTGCATACGCTTTCTCCATGGACAGGAGGTTGGGCTATAAGAGGTTTGTCTTTTATCTTGTTCCGGCTTTTGCAAGCGGTCTTGCCTCAATCTTCTGGCAGGCTTATTATCCGATTTTCGTATTTTTGCTCGCAAACGCGGTATTTTTAGCCGTAGGGGCTTTTCTTATGGACGAGAAGAAACTCCTCGATTCTCTTTTGTTGGCGTTATCTACTCTCTTGGGTGCTTTTATCGCCAATTCCTTGGGAGAAAAATTTGGCTATGGAATGCTGCGTTATAACGATTGGCTGGGTAAAGAGGTTGCGGAAAAGTTGGCCCTTGAGTTTGGGACAATAAAAGACGCATACCTTTTAGTTCACGTTAAGTACTTGGTTCCTTTAGCCCTTGCTTTCATAGTGCTTCTCTTCTTTGCAGGTAGATTTGTCAAAGACATTAAGATAAGGGCTGGAATTTTGGTGGGATTTGCATTCTTGGGAGTTCTTGTTCTCTTCTACAGGTTTGAGGCTCTGAATGAGCTTTCTACGGGTTTTGGCGTTTTTAAGGAATATCCAATTCTTGAGACTCGGCCTTCAACCTTTAACGACCTCTGGAACGCCTTTGCCTTGGGTATTTTTATTGCTCTCTTTTTCTTCCTCAAATTTAGACCGAAGAGCGTTGAGATTCAAGACTTCATGTTGCTCGGGCTTATCGTGCCGAGTCTTTACATGATCAAAACGTGGACTAGGTTTTTATTCATAGGATCCATGGGAATTGCCTTGATGGCTGGCTTTGGACTCTGGGAGCTTCACGAACTTTTAAAGCCCAAACTTAAGGGTAAAAGAAGCCTTGCTATTAGCCTAGCATTGCTCCTTTTAATTCCCTCTGCAAACGGCTTTGTGACTCTGGATATGGTGTGGAAGGAGAAGCCATTGATGAACGAAAACTGGGAAAGGGCTTTAACCTGGTTTAAAGAGAACTCGAATGAAAACGATATAGTCCTAGCATGGTGGGATTATGGAACATGGGTAACTTATTATGCCCGAAGGGCACCAGTTGCGGAGATAGCTCCAAATCCTAGTGTTGCGCTTTATTTTCTTGGAAAGCTTGACGAGAACTGGGCTATGGGTCTTGGGGTTGATTATGTGATTGTTTCCTATTACGATTTCCGTAAGTTTGGTGCTGTCGTTGATACCGCCAAAATGGGTGGGTATAACATAACGGAGGAATACGGGCTCGTTATATTGCCCATGGTCTCTTCTCTCGGAGCGTTTGTCTTTCAAAGGGATAATTATAGGGTGATTGTCAAGCCCGATGATAGGTGGAGCGTTGTAGTGAACGTCGGTGGGAGGACTTTAACTCCAGAGGAAGTTTACGTGGAGTATAAAAGGGAGGTAATAAAGCCTGAGCTTCCTTCTTCCAATTCCAATGCTTACCTCTACATAAACCTTAACTACAAGTATGTAATCCTTATGAACGAAGAGACATTCAACACGACTCTTGCTAAGCTATTCATAAAGCCTGAAGAACCCTATGAACTGGTTTACTCTGATGGGGGTATTGTGAAGGTACTCAAGCTGAAGCATCCTAACGTGAAAATCGAGAGAAAGAAGAATGAGATTGTGTTCAGTTTCGATAATGCTACGGGAACAAAGCTGAAGATATGGGGCTTGCTCGACAATGGAACGATTGTGTTTGAGAAGGAATATGCTGTTGAAAACAGAACGGAGTTTAAACTTCCACAAGAAGTGAAAGGAGAAATCATAAGATACGCTTATCTTGGAGGAGGGAAAGTAATAGATAGAGGGATTTTCAGGAGGGATTAAATCTCCCTGACTTCAATGTTGAGCTTCAGGGACTGTATTTTCCCCTCAATTGCGTCGAGAATTCTCTGGGTAGCGTTTGTCTGGGCGTAGTCTCCATTTATCGGCTCTGGAAGTGGGGGCCTCTCGTCCTTGAAGAGCAAGAACCAGAGCTGCCACTTTCCGGGCTTATCAATGTTGAATGTGTAGTTCATCTCCCACTGCGGCGTCCAGTTGCCCTCAAGGCTAACGGGCTTGTGGGGTAAAGTGACGTTGAAGTAATCCATAAGGTACATATTATGTATAATGGTTCTGTTCGTTTCGAAGTCGTAGGTTAAGTTAACAAGCCAGACTTCAACGTGGTATGTTACATTCTTGTACTCGTGGTTTGCTATTCCCAGAATTACGGTGGCGTTTTCCCCTACAAAAAGCTCCGTTGGATAATCGGCTGCTTTCCCTTCTGGGCCGAGGATGTAGAACTCTGTGAACTTTTCTCCGGCCCTGGGATGTGTTACAACATAGGCGAGGGTGCCAATGGAAGTGATTATAGCTATTACAAGAATCACCGTCAAAGCCTTGTCTAGCCTGCTTGCCTGCTCCCACTCGAGCTCTTCCTTTATTTTCTCAATGCTTATTCTTGGAATCCACGGCTCAATAGCATTAGCCCTTCTGTAGATTGCGATGAAAGCGAAGATTACGTTGAAAACTGTTAAGCTCGCAAGAATTGGAATTAGCCTTATTCCCCAGGGGGTGTAGTTGAGGGCCAAACCGATTAACGGCACGATGGCAATGCTTAGTCCAAAGCTTAAAGCCAGCCTCTCAAGGTTGTCAAGCTCCTTCTTCTCTGGAAATAGTGCTGTTATGAAAACATAGCCCGGAAAGAAGAGCACGAAGGCTAAGCCAAGGGCTTTCCTAAGCAGGCTGTCTGGGTAGAAGGCTATGAGAATGTCAAGGAGGAGCGATAGTGCGATTATCGTTATGAGGTCCCAGTAATCTCTAAGATTCATTTGACCACCGGAGGGATAAAGAAGGGGAGCCTTAAAATTCTTTTGCAAACTCTAAATCCAGAAGAAACTTCCAGAGTGGAATTAGTTTTACCTTTTTGTTTCCGTGAGTTTCCTCTCCTTCTTCATTTGCAGTTATGATAAGGCCTTTGTCAAGATTAAAGACATCCATTGCCTCCAATATGGCTTCTACTTCTCTTTCGTGGCTTTCTCTTAAATCCCAAGTTACTTGGATTGCTTTTGTTACTTTTAACCCTTCTTTGATAATGAAATCAACTTCTCTCTTGCCCTTGTAGTAGAACAAGTTGTTTTCTCCATATTTTTTAATGAGATTTACGGCAACTGCATTCTCGGCTAACCTGCCTAGATTTTTGGAGAAGCTTAACGCCACGGAGGTCGCTAATCCCGTATCTACGGCATAAATTTTCTTTGGGTACTTCTTTACATCTTTTATTTTTGGAGAAAAAGGTGGGATTGTGAAGAGCAGATAACTTTCTCTGAGGGCTTCTATTACCTCCGCAACAAAATTTGGAGAGACTTTCCTCTTTAGGATTCCGGCCAGTTCATTTCTTAGACTGCTTATGCTCTTAAGAGAAGAGAACGAGTTTATGGCCAATTCTGCAACCAGTTTGACTGAATTTACTTCCCTAAATCCATGCCGAAATACAACGTCTCTCATTACGATGCCGTCAAAAAGCTCCTTGAGTATTTCTCTTTTTAAAAATTCATCCTCTTCCAGAACCACTCTTGGAAATCCTCCGAATTGGAGGTACTCTATTAGGAGTCTCTCTATTTTAGCTCTGTTTTTTATAATGTCTAGCTGGTTCTTAACCGCAATCCCTTTGAATTTCAAGAACTCTCGGAAACTGAGCGGGAAAACTTCGAGAGTTAGCGAACGTCCGGTTAATGCAGTTGATACCTCACTTTTTAAAAGGGAAGACGTTGATCCAGTTACAATTATTTGGACGTTTTCTTTTTCCATTGCTCTCCGAACCCATTTTTCCCAGTCCTCAATGTTTTGGATTTCATCAAGGACTATCAACGCAAATTTATCTCTGTTGACAAACGTTCTGTACGCTTGATAGATCTCATCCAAGAGCTCTAAACTTAGGTAAGGATGAAACCTTGGATCTTCTAGGTTTACGTAGAGGGTTTGTTCGGGGCCAAGTCCAGAGTCTATGGCTTTTTTCAAAAACTGCTTTGTTAGAAAGGTCTTTCCTGATCTTCTAACTCCAATAATCGATATTGAGAAGTCCTTAGCTTTGGCAAGTTTGCTAAGCCGTTTTAAGTAGTAATCCCTTTCTATTCCAATCTCTTGAGGCCTGCCCCAAAAATTATCTACACTGATCAGCTCAATAATTTCTTCTCTTTTCAACATCTTATATCCCATAGAATATAAATTTTTGATGTTTTTATATTTTATGGAATATAGATTTGCGCCCTTGCTTATGATACCAAAAACCATATCTTAGAATTTATTGTTCTAGGATAAATGGTGATTTTGATAGTGATAGTCAAAAAGATGACCCTCAAGGAAGAATTGTCATTCCAAAAGAGTGGGGAAAAATGGGGGA
>LGET01000042.1 GCA_001507935.1 Thermococcales archaeon 44_46 | reverse complement strand
CCGAGACCGATAGCGAACTAGTACCGTGAGGGAAAGCTGAAAAGCACCCCGGGAGGGGGGTGAAAAGAGCCTGAAACCAGGCGGCGATAGGTGGGTGCGGCCCGAAAGGAATGAGTCTTCCCGAAGGAAATCCCGGCGACGGGAGAGTACGAGGGAAGAGGACCGGGGTTGCACCGTCCGTCTTGAAACACGGGGCAGGGAGTTCACGGCCGTGGCGAGGTTAAGGGGAAAATCCCCGGAGCCGTAGGGAAACCGACAGGTCCGCAGGCGCTTCGCCGAGGGACGGGGTGTGAAAGCGCCCGGAGTCACGGCCGTGAGACCCGAAACCGGTCGATCTAGCCCGGGGCAGGGTGAAGTCCCTCAACAGAGGGATGGAGGCCCGATAGGGGTGCTGACGTGCAATTCGCTCCCGTGACCCCGGGCTAGGGGTGAAAGGCCAATCGAGGCCGGAGATAGCTGGTTCCCGCCGAATTATCCCGCAGGATAGCCTCCCCGGAGGCAGGTAGTGGGGTAGAGCACTGATTGGGTGTGCAGGGGGCGAAAGCCTCCGGCACCCTGTCAAACTCCGAACCCACTACCGCCGTAGATGGGGGGAGTAGGGTGGCGGTGTAAGCCGTCCACCGAGAGGGGAACAACCCAGACCGGGGTTAAGGCCCCAAAGTGCCGGCTAAGTATTACTCCAAAGGGTGTCCCTGGCCTTAGACAGCGGGGAGGTAGGCTTAGAAGCAGCCATCCTTTAAAGAGTGCGTAACAGCTCACCCGTCGAGGTCAGGGGCCCCGAAAATGGACGGGGTTCAAGCCGGCCGCCGAGACCCCGGCGCACGGACCGATTGGTCCGTGATCGGGTAGGCGGGCGTCCCGGTGGGGTAGAAGCCGGGCCGTAAGGTCCGGTGGACCCGTCGGGATTGCGGATCCTGCCGGGAGTAGCAGCATAGCCGGGTGAGAATCCCGGCCGCCGTAGGGGCCAGGGTTCCACGGCAATGTTCGTCAGCCGTGGGTTAGTCGGTCCTAAGCCAGCCCGTAACTCGGTGCTGGCGAAAGGGAAACGGGTTTATATTCCCGTACCGCGGTGGTAGGTGCGGCAACGCAAGCCCGAGGGGTGACGCCTCGGGGTAGGCGGACCGGCCCACAAGGCCGGCTAAGCGTATAAGCCCGGGGAGTGCCGTAATGGCGAGAACCGGGTGAAAGCGCGAATGGCCTCCCGTAAGGGGGGTTCCGCCGATCCCTGGGGCCCGTGAAAAGCCCTCTGGGAACGATCCACCGCGACCGTACCGAGAACCGACACTGGTGCCCCTGGGTGAGAAGCCTAAGGCGTGTCGGGGGAAACCCAGCCGAGGGAACTCGGCAAATTGGCCCCGTAACTTCGGGAGAAGGGGTGCCTGCGGTTGTGTAAACCGCAGGTCGCAGTGA
Organism: Thermococcales archaeon 44_46; assembly: GCA_001507935.1. Lineage (GTDB taxonomy): Archaea > Methanobacteriota_B > Thermococci > Thermococcales > Thermococcaceae > Thermococcus_A. The sequence continues at coordinate 8,715 of LGET01000042.1, read as the reverse complement.
CTAGGGGGGCCCGACTGTTTAATAAAAACACAGGTCCCAGCTAGCCCGAAAGGGTTTGTACTGGGGCCGACGCCTGCCCAGTGCCGGTACGTGAAGCCCGGGTCCAACCGGGTGAAGCGCCGGTAAACGGCGGGGGTAACTATAACCCTCTTAAGGTAGCGAAATTCCTTGTCGGTTAAATGCCGACCTGCATGAATGGCGTAACGAGGTCCCCACTGTCCCCGGCTGGGGCCCGGCGAAACCACTGCCTGGCGCATATGCCAGGGACCCCCGGTGGGAAGCGAAGACCCCATGGAGCTTTACTGCAGCCTGCCGTTGCCATACGGCGGGGGGTGCGCAGCGTAGGCGGGAGGCGTCGAAGCCCGGTCTCCGGGCCGGGTGGAGCCGCCCATGAGACACCGCCCACCCTCTGCCGTATGGCTAACCCGCGAAAGCGGGGACAGCGGTAGGTGGGCAGTTTGGCTGGGGCGGCACGCCTCCGAAAAGGTATCGGGGGCGCCCTAAGGTCGGCTCAGGCGGGTCAGGAATCCGCCGTAGAGTGCAAGGGCAAAAGCCGGCCTGACTGGACCCGTAACAGAGGCGGGTCCAGCCGCGAAAGCGTGGCCTAGCGAACCCCAGTGCCTCCCCGGTGGGGGCCTGGGATGACAGAAAAGCTACCCTGGGGATAACAGAGTCGTCTCGGGCGAGAGCCCATATCGACCCCGAGGCTTGCTACCTCGCTGTCGGCTCTTCCCATCCTGGCCCTGCAGCAGGGGCCAAGGGTGGGGGTGTTCACCCATTAAAGGGGAACGTGAGCTGGGTTTAGACCGTCGTGAGACAGGTCGGATGCTATCTACCGGGGGTGCTGGCCGCCTGAGGGGAAGGCGCCCTTAGTACGAGAGGAACAGGGTGCCGCGGCCTCTGGTCTACCGGTTGTCCTACAGGGCATAGCCGGGCAGCTACGCCGCGTCCGATAAGGCCTGAAGGCATCTAAGGCCGAAGCGGTCCCCGAAAATAGGCGGCCACTCCCTGGCGCAGGGGGTCGGGTGACCGGCCCGTTGCCAGGGACGAGGGCACCCGCAGAAGACGGGTTTGATGGAGCGGGGATGTAAGCGGGAAGGGAAACCGACCCGTTTAGTCTGCCGCTCCCAATAGCCCGAGGTTCTTACCCCCGAAAGGAGGCTGGACATTTGATAGGCCAAATCCACCTATGCACGGTCCTCGAGATAACCCTTCTCTGTTTTCTGAAATATCGCTAAATTCAAAAACTGTGTTCTCGAGTCCTTTCTGGTGATAAAATTGAAATTGTTAGTGCTTGATTTAGATGGTACTCTATGGGATCATGAGGATGCTTCACAGCTCGTTCCACCTTATAAGTTCCAAGGGGATATGCTAATTGATGCCTATAAGAAGGAGCTCCATCTGTTTCCAGGCGTTAGGGATTTCCTTGAATGGGCCAGCGAACGCTTTATCCTTACGATAGCCAGCTGGAACTTGGAAGAGAGAGTTAGACCAATTCTTGAAGGCTTTGGTCTCTGGGATTACTTCATGTTTCCAAAAATTGAAGGGCATCCCAACAAAGCTGATATGATAAAGCGAACCGTGGAAGAACTAACCTCAATAGGTTACAGTCTTGAAGAAATAATCTACGTGGACGATAGAGCTATACATATCGATGATATTAGGACTATCTTTCCCGATATTAAGTTCATCCAGATGTGGGTCGATGCAAAGTCATTTGAAGAATTAAGAGAACTTCTTGAGCGAGGTGATTGAGGTGGAACTCCTCGTGATTAAAGACAGACGTATAGACTATGATGGCTCGGCTATAAGAAGTCACTGGGCTTACAGAAACTTTGGGATTTTGGGGAATTCTCTTGTGGTCTTTAGGGGAAAATGTGATGTAAAAGTTGAGGAAATGATTGATATTGAAGACCTCAGGCAGAAGAAGGAAATTAAAAGCGATGACATGGTTCACTATATAATAGAAATCTTTGATTTTCCCAATGTCCTCCTGGCTTCTGCTCTTCAAAAGCTCTTCATAGCAAAGCTTTGCGAGCTGCTGGGGGAATATGGCATAAAAACCTCCCGGAAAGGGGATGACATCTACGTTGATGGCAGGAAGCTTAGCATTTCAATAGCTACTGTTTCACCGGTTAGCATAAAGATACACATCGGGATAAACGTTGAGGCAAAGGGAATTCCAGAGGGCGTTAATGCAATTGGGCTTGAAGAGCTTGGAATTCTTGATATTCAGGAGTTTATGGAAAAGAGCGGAAAGGCCCTGGTTGAAGAGTTCGTTAAAGTGAAAAAAGACAGCCTCAAAGTAAGATGGGCCGAATAGTTAAACTAGCGGATAGAGAAAAGTGGCCACGAGGGGGACGGCTAGATTATCGTCTAGAAACCTTTGATACTCTGCTAATGTTAGTATTCCGCTCCATATTAGTTTTGTTGTGAATGAGCTTTCCGGAAGAACTGCAAACGCTATTAAAAGAGCTGTTATGAAGTATCCCAAGCTGCCGCTCCAGTGTTTTTTGAGTTTCACATTGTGCCCGTTTCTTTTGAAATAATAAAATCTCAGAATACCGGTAATACCATCACTTATAGCCATAACAAGCAACACCGCTGTTGCGTACTCTCTTGGAAGAAAAGCAACCACAAAAGAAGCGGACAAGGCAAAGAACACCTCTCCGTAGTTCTTATCCAGCTGATACCAAGAAAGCTTTTCCTTCTTTAGATGAAATATTAACTGAACCACTGCAAAGGCAAAAGCTGCAGGGGCAAAGACCTCTTTTGGAATTTTTTCAAAATAGTAGAGTACTGCCGCAGGCGTAATGCTGAAGTGGATTATCTTTCTATTGATCCAAGCATATTCCCCTCCAAGCTTTTTTGTGAGTCTTATCGCGAGGATAATAATGCTTGCTGCAATGCCTGCATAGAGCAACCATTCAGGAAACATTGATTTCACCAAAGAAAATTAAATGGTGAGGAAACTAATATACTTTTTGCCAAATTTCTTTTGTAATTTTTGAATTCCACTGGCCAAAGCTTAAAAAGTGTCTCTCATACTTACCCGCAGGTGAGGAGAATGGTGCATTGGGCAGACTATATGGCTGAAAAGATCATCAAAGAGAGAGGAGACAAAGAGGAGTATGTGGTAGAAAGCGGAATAACTCCCAGTGGTTACGTTCACATAGGGAACTTTAGAGAGCTTTTTACGGCTTATATTGTAGGACATGCACTGAGGGACAAAGGGAAGAAGGTCAGGCACATTCACATGTGGGATGATTACGATCGCTTTAGAAAGGTACCAAAAAATGTCCCCAAGGAGTGGAGCGAATACCTAACCATGCCTGTGAGCGAAGTTCCAGACCCGTGGGGATGTCATGACAGCTATGCGGATCATTTTATGAGCATCTTTGAAGAAGAAGTTGAAAAGCTTGGGATTGAGGTTGATTTTCTAAGGGCAAGCAGGCTCTACAAGAGCGGGGAATACGCAAACGAAATTAGACTTGCCTTGGAAAAGAGAAGTGAAATAATGGAAATCTTGAACAAGTTTAGGGATATGGCGAAGCAGCCCCATCTGCCGAAGGACTGGCAACCGATACAGATTTACTGTCCAAAGTGCAGAAAAGAAGCGGAGTTTGTTAAATGGGATGGTGAGTGGAAGGTCGCCTATAGGTGTTCTCACTGTGGCGCCGAGGGCGAGACCGACATAAGGGAGGGCAACGTCAAGCTCCGCTGGCGTGTTGATTGGCCAATGAGATGGGCGCATTTCAAAGTAGATTTTGAACCTGCTGGAAAAGACCACCTCGCAGCGGGAAGTTCATACGATACCGGAAAGGAGATAGTTGAGAAAATCTTTGGCTGGAATGCACCAATGACGCTCATGTATGAATTCGTTGGCATAAAGGGCCAAAAGGGCAAAATGAGCGGTAGCAAGGGCAACGTTATCCTACTAAGCGATCTCTATGAAGTTCTTGAGCCGGGTGTTATAAGGTTCATCTACGCAAGGCACAGGCCAAACAAGGAAATCAAGATTGATTTGGGGTTGGGCTTGCTGAATCTTTACGACGAGTTTGATAGTGTTGAGAGGCTGTACTTTGGCTTGGAGGAGGCCAAAAATCCCGAGGAAGCTGAAGAACTCAAGAGGACATACGAGCTTTCAATGCCTTCCCTGCCGAGCCGTCTGGTTGCTCAGGCCCCGTTTAGATTTCTCGTGGTGCTCGTCCAGATGCCCCACCTAACTGAAGAGAAAATAATTGAAATACTAAAAGAACAGGGTCACGTTCCGGCACAGCTTGACGAGGAAGACCTTAACAGAATTCGCCTCAGGATATATCTTGCCAAAAACTGGGTCGAAAAATATGCTCCGGAGGATGTTAAATTTGAGCTCCAGGAAGAACTCCCACAAATTGAGATAAGCGAAGAAATAAAAGATGCTCTCAGAGAAGTTGCAGATTGGCTTGAGGAAAGAGAAAAATTCACCGTCGATGAGTTTAATTCGATTATCTTTGACGCCGCCAAGAAGAGGAGCATCCCAAGCAAGAAGTACTTCAAAGTTCTCTACAACCTCTTCATAGGAAAAGACAGGGGGCCAAGACTTGCTCCGTTCCTTGCTTCACTTGATAAGGAATTCGTGATAAAGAGGCTTAGGCTTGAAGGTTGATTTTTTTATTTTTTATACACATTTAGATATGACATTTCACCAAGCTTAACGCTTTCTATGGGAGTGAAGTAAAGTTTTGCAAGCAACTCTACGGCAGTTTTTCCCCATATCGTGAACTTTATCCTAAATGAATTTTTCTCACTCTTATACTCTATTACGGCGCTTTTTTCTTCGTCGTCAATCATGACGCTACTTATCCAGTACTCCTCTCCAACAACAGTTCCCATTTGGACTCTCGAGAGGAGCTCTCTCATGTCTATAAAGTTTATCAAGAGCAGTCCGTCTTTTTTGAGGACTCTCTTAACTTCTTTAAAGACTTCGCTGAGTTCTCTGGGTGAGAAATGCAAAATTGTGTTTCCAAGAAGGAGAATGTAGTCAAACGTTTCATCTTCAAAAGGCAGCTTTCTTGCGTCCCCAACAATAAATTCCACCTTAGAATTTTTTTTCTTTTGCGTATTCTCTTGCTTTTTTAATCATCTCATCGTCTATATCAATTCCCACAACCTCAAAGCCGTACTCTTCAAGAAGGAAGGAAAATCCCCCTACGCCACATGCTAAGTCTAAAACTTTCCCTTTTTCCTTTAGAAACCTGAGCAAGTGAGGTTCAAGTTCTTCTAGTCTCCTTTGATATTCTTTGGAGTCTATGTCGGTATATGCCTTAAATTTGCGATAGTACTCTTTGAATCCCATGTTAAAGACTAAGACTGGTCACCAAATAAACCTTCCGCCAGATTTTTAACCTTTCTGCCCTTAGTTTTATTGGTGGTGATTGTGGAGTTCAATCTTATAATCGCGGGAGTTGGGGGCCAGGGTGGGCTTACTCTGTCAAGAATTATCGGAAACGCTGCGATGAAAGAGGGGTACAATGTTAGAATAGGCGAAACCCTTGGTATGAGTCAGCGCTATGGCAGTGTGCTCAGCTATCTCCGATTTGGAGAGGAAGTTTATTCTCCCCTCATCGAAGAAGGGGAAGCGGATTTGATGCTTGCCCTCGAACCGGCTGAGGCCTTGAGGAATGCAAGGTTCCTAAACCATAAGAGCCATGCAATAGTAAACGCTTATCCCGTTCATACGGCCACAACATTGGTTGGAAAAGAGAAGTATCCGAGTCTTGAGGAAATACGCAACGCCCTTTCAAAGATATGTGCCGTTGAAATGGAGAACTTCCAGAAAGAGGCAGATAAGATAAACCCACGCACTCTGGGAGTGCTGATGCTTGGGTTCGCTTATGGTAAGGGCTTGATTCCACTAAAGAAAGAGAGCATTATAGAGGGGATTCAGGAAACACTAAAGCCAAAGCTCTGGGATATCAACATTAAAGCATTTGAAAGGGGAATCGAACTTGCCAGATGATTTCTTCTTCTCATTCTTGGATAACCAAAAAGCACTTAAATTATTTAGGTTAAACTAATTCAGGTGAGGTTTGTGGAAATAACAAAGAGAGAGGAAGAGTACCTTGAGACTATGTACATACTTCAAAAGAATAAGGGTGTAATCAGGGTGAAGGATATTTCGAAAAAGCTGAACGTTAGGCCACCGAGTGTAGTTGATGCACTGAAAAAGCTAAATGAAAAAGGTTTGATAAATTATGAAAAGTACGATAGGATTATTTTAACCGAAAAAGGGCTTGAAATAGCTAAAGAGACCTACCAAAAGCACGTTCTCCTGATGAAGTTTTTCACCGAGATACTTGGAATTCCTCCAGAAATAGCGGAGGAAGATGCGTGCCAGTTTGAGCATTACGTTCATGAAATTACCGCTGAGAGGATGAAAGAGTTCGCACAGTATATCCAGGAGCATTGCCCCTATGTCCTCAAGCAATTTCTTAAAGAACACATGGAAAAAGAAGAAGCGGAAACTCAAAAGAGTCCTCCTAAGTAGGCAAAGTAGCTCATGAAGATTAATGCCAATACGTACATCAGTGGGTGTATCTCTTTTCCTCTTCCGCTGAACAGCTTTATTATCGTGTAGCTTATGAAGCCCATTCCTATTCCGTCTGCTATTGAATATGTGTAGGGTATTGTGATAAGCACTAGAAACGCCGGGATAGCTTCGGTTGCGTCGTCGAAGTCAACTCCTCTTATTGCGCTCAGCATGTAGTAACCAACTATAACGAGAGCCGGTGCGGTAGCAAAAGCAGGAATTGCTTGCGCAATGGGTGCTATGAACAATCCTATGGCAAGGAAGAGCAGACCTGTCACCAGGGCTGTCATCCCTGTTCTTCCGCCCTCTTCAATTCCAGCGGCGCTTTCTATGTACGTTGTTACTGTTGAAGTTCCAAGGAGTGCTCCAAGTGTTGTGCCTATTGCATCCGTCAAAAGGACTTTCTCAGCATCTGGCACTTTGCCTTCTCTTGTCAGGAAGCCTGCCTTAGCACTCAACCCTGTTACTGTTCCAAGGGTGTCGAAGAAGTCTACCATGAAGAATGCAAACACCACACCAATTGCCCCTACGTTAAGGAGGCCTTGAAGGTCAAGTTTTAGGAAGGTGTAGCTTATGTCTGGAGTTGAAAAGAGATGTTCCGGCCAGGGTGCTGCTCCGCTTATCCACCCTAAAATGCTTGTGGTGAGGATTGAGATTAACAGGGCTCCTTTTACACGGAGGCTTATGAGAACTGCAGCTAAGAACAGTCCAAAGAGGAATAAAACACCTGCTTTTGTCCCGAGTGCTGAGGCGTTGAGGCCGGTGAACTTAAGCACACCATCTTCGCCAGCAACAGCAGTGAGAAGGCCGACATCGTTGAGCCCTATAAATGTAAGGAACAGCCCTATTCCAGCTCCTATAGCGTATTTCTGGCTTAGAGGGATTGCATGGATTATTGCACTCCTAACTTTGGTGACAGTGAGAAGTATGAAGATTATTCCCTCAACAAAAACGGCTGCAAGTGCCACTCTCCAGTCGTAACCCATTCCAAGCACAACGCTGTAGGCAAAGTAAGCGTTCAGCCCCATTCCCGGAGCTAAAGCAAAGGGCTTTTTTGCATAGACACCCATTATTATTGTGGAAATTCCTGCTGCAAGTGCCGTTACCGCCACAAGTGAGTTAAAGGCCTCTTTTCCCATTGCATCGCTTAAGATTGCGGGGTTTACGAAGAGAATGTAAGCCATTGTCATGAAAGTGGTTATTCCTGCTAAAATTTCGGTTCTCATATCCGTTCTGTACTTCTCAAACTCGAAATATCTCTCAAGAGCCCTCATTTCTCCCACCTCTAATTGATACGAACATGATAAAACAACCAGCATATTTAAATATTTTGAACATAAAAGTGTCAAACAAATGCATGGAAAGAGTTTAATTGAAATAGCCCTCCAGAAGATAGGGGATGAATTCATGAGGATTAGCGAAGAGCAAAGAAAAAAGCTTGGGAAGGACGCCCTTGAGTACCATCGAAACAACTTTCCGGGAAATGGAAAAATAGAGGTTATTCCGAAGGTCAAAGTTGAGGATTTCTATGATCTAAGCCTTGCATACACTCCGGGCGTTGCTGAGCCCTGTAAGGCTATAGCAAATGGAGAAAGCTACGAAGACTACACCTCTATACCAAACACTGTGGCTGTGGTTACAGATGGCTCTGCGATACTTGGTTTGGGCAACATTGGAGTTTTAGCAGGCATGCCCGTGATGGAAGGCAAATGCGTTCTCTTCAAAGCCCTGGCTGGTGTGGATGCGTTCCCAATACTGGTGGACAGCAATGACGTGGATGAGATTGTAAACACAATTAAGCTGATTTCAAAGGGCTTTGGGGGCATAAACTTAGAGGACATCTCCGCTCCAAGGTGCTTTGAAATCGAGGAAAGGCTTAAGAAAGATCTCGACATCCCGGTCTTTCATGATGACCAGCACGGCACGGCCGTTGTGACCCTTGCAGGTTTAATGAACGCTCTCAAGCTTGTTGGAAAGGACTTTGGTGATATAAAGGTCGCCATAAGCGGCGCGGGCGCTGCAGGAATTGCCATAGCGAAGCTTCTGCACCACGTAGGGCTGTTCTTTAAACGATAACTACCGGAACATTTGAATATTTTTGGTTCCGTAAAGCTTAAATGGTTTTGAGTCATATTTTTTGATGG
>LGET01000041.1 GCA_001507935.1 Thermococcales archaeon 44_46 | reverse complement strand
TCAGAATTCATTCTAGTTTTGGTGATCCGCCTGGTGATGTTACTGAATGGCTTCAGGAGGTGATGCCCCAGTTATCCTAACAGTATCTTGTTACTATAAGATAGATTTTTAAAGGCTGAAACCAATAAGTACTAATAGCTTCAACCTGCACTTTCTAAGTAACAACTTAAACTTCCAAAATAAAATCTCTGAGGGGAAGGAAATTGTATCTAAAAACCTCAATAGTGCTAATAATGATAATCCTGCTGAGTTCTTCAGGCCTGGTTAGCTCAGACCCCCTGCAGAATCAAAACCACAGAATCCTGTTTATCTGTAGTGATCTTGGAGATGTTATTCTGGCAAATTCCTTTGGTGATAACGTTGATATCATTTATCTTGGCAAAGATCTTCCGGACGACCGTTCCACCCTCTCTGATATTCTGTATCTCTCAAGATACGATGAAATCTGGATCCCTGATCTAAACGTCCAGTGGACAGAGGGCGGAAGATTAAGTGAAGGCGAGATAGAGACATTAGCAGAGTACGTTCAGAGTGGTGGAGTCTTGATCATTGGCCTTAACACCTATGTCCAGAGCTGGAGCAAAAAGTTAGACGAGGTCTTTGGGGTAAGGCTACTCAGACTGGAAAAGCCGAAAAATGACACTGAAGAGTGGGATGTAGTGTTCAACGGCAGGGTTTACCCTTACAACGACACCTATCAAGAAGTAATCGTCAGACCAGAGGGAGCAAAGGTTATCTCAACCTACAAGAATGAGAAACCTGCTATAACTCTGAACCATTACGGCTCAGGAGTTGCAGTTTTAATAACATTTAATCCGGTAAAGGCCTACGTTGAGGGGGATCGCTCTTTTTTGGATCTCTATTTGGAGGTTTCCAGCGAAGCTCTGAAAGAGAGAAAAAACCCACCCACAATCAGCAATACAGAAAAAGCCCTGATCATTCTGAAGAGGGTTACTTTGCACCCTCTTACATTAGGATTGCTCGTTTTCATCCTCCTTGAAATCCTTGCTTACTTTGGCTTAATGCCCTTAGGACTTACGATTTTCTTCGCGGCTCCCTTAGTACGGCTCTGGGGCCTTATCAAGCATAGAAAAAGGTGTATTAGTACCCTTGAGACTGTTTCAATCATGAGAGGAGTTACTATATCCGAACTTTCAGAGGGGATGGGAGAGAAAGTCCGGCGCCTAAAGTTTTGCATAGCAATCCTAAAGTTGAAAAGAAAGGTTAGTATCTTGGACATATCTCGTCTGGGTGAGAAGGATTATCTAATAACACTTCATGGCCTCGAAGCGGAGGGCGTCGGGGCTTGGGCAGTTGAGAAATATCCTAGCTTAATGGAGAAGATTATCAATCACCCGGGAGTTACAATCCTCGATCTAGCTCATTCTTCAAACATGCCCCCCTACGAAGTCCTACAACTTCTCAGGGAGATGTCAAGGTATGGAGTCGTTGAGATAAGAAAAATGCCCTTTGACTACGAGGTCTATCCTACTAGGGCTCTGTCGAGGTGGCTTAAGGAATGAGGAGGAAGGTTCTCTCGTACATCTCCGCATTTATAATCTCCGCGTATGTTGTCTATCTGGAGTATTCCTTCCTGCAGTGGGCCAGTTGGAGGGCTGTCCTGATCATTTTTGGAGGGGTGGTTGATAGATACTCCGTTTATTCATTCGTCCGTTATCTGTTCTATCTTACGGGCGCTTTCATCATACTTGTTTATACAGCCTATTTCATATTCTATCTCTATTATCGCTCGAATGAAGGACGTATCAAACTTCCCCGGTTCTATCCAAGAGTATCAATTGTTGTGCCCGCTCATAATGAGGCCCTCAACATAGAGAGACTAATTGAGAGCATAGAGTATCAGGACTATCCTCACGACCTTGTGGAGGTTATAATCGTTGACGACGGAAGTGAGGATGGGACTGGCGAGATAGCATCGAGGTATGGAGTGAGGATAATCAGGCACGAAAAGAACCTCGGAAAAGCCCAATCCCTGGAGGATGGAATAAAATCTGCGAAGGGAGAAGTTGTAATAACGATGGACGCGGATTCATATTTTGGAAACGGGTATTCTCTGCGCAGGATAGTAGAGAATCTCTATGAACGTCCCATGATAGGAATCTCGACAGGAGTTATTCGAATTGAGCGGCGATTTGGAAGCCTCATCGAGAAATTCCAGGAGATTGAGTTTCTACACTCATTTGAGATAGGGAGGAGAATTCAGGGATACTTGGGCTGGTTGCTGGTAGTTCCCGGTGCGTTCTCAGCGTTTAAGGCTTACTTCATAAAATCCCTACCTGCGCTTCCTAAGGACACCTTAGCTGAGGACTTCGACCTGACAGTTATATCCTTCAGGGCTGGTCTTGACTCAAATTTTGAACCCAGTGCAGTGGTGTACACGGAGCCGGAGGAAAGCTGGAGGAGGCTGTACAGACAAAGAATAAGGTGGTACTATGGCGGCCTCCAGGTCATGCGAAAACATCATGACCTCATACTAAACCCAAAATACGGGGAGAAGGGCATTTTCATGTTCCTGCATCTTATTGTGCTGGAATACGTTCTTGCAGTTATCCAGATCATAGGAATAATTCTCCTGCCGATTATCGTCCTTTTTAGGTACTTCCTGGGCATATCCATAACCGACATAAACCTGCCGCCGGACGTTATGGTGTTCCTGTTTCTCTTCGTTTTCTTCGTGCAGTACATACCCGGCGTCTTTATAAGCGGCACTGCCATGGCCATTGAGAGAGATCCTAAGGATGCTTTGAGAAACCTTCCCGCGATTTTCCTGTACTACGTTTTTTACAACTCCCTCCTCTCTCTGGCAAAACTTGATGCCACTTTAAGGTTTCTCCGGGGGGTGGTTCAGGGATGGTGAGAGTTTCACAGGTATTCGTGCTTATTGCAGTCGTCCTCTTCACCCTTTTACCGCTGGTTGCGGCATTCTCAGTGGTTTACATTTCTTCCGATCAGGGTGATATCCCGCTCTACCACGCCGTTTCAAATCGTACCGGGATTGTGCTGAGTGATAAGCCATCTGGAGACCTGGTAGTTGCTCTTGATATAAACTACGCTTTCCTGAACGATAGCAATAGGAACCTTCCAGTTGAACTTATAGGAGAGGCAAAACGGGGGAAGACGGTTATAATCGGACTGAATACAGTAAGGGCAGTTGAAAAAATAAACCCCGCCATTTTAGAGCTCACTGGAGTGAGATTAAACTACACTAGTATGGGGATAATTACAATAAAACCCAACGACATCCTGAAGTTTAAGGAGTTCGGGTACGACTCCGACAGGTACGGGCTCGTCCTTGTAAAGGCAAAGAACTCAAAGGTTCCCCTTGAATCAGAAGGAATTGCAATAGTGACGGAGGTTCCCCTGGGAAGGGGAAAGCTGGTGATAGTGGGCATTAATCCAGCGGCCTACTTCCTAGACACCCGCAATCCCGCCGTGCCGGAATTTGTTGTCGCACTTATAAGGTACTACTCACACGCGGGTCCGTCTAAGGCAGTTCTGGTTGGCAGTGCAATTGGGGCGGTGGCGTTGGCTGGATATGTGGCGATTTCGAACAATCCCCAGGTACAAAAGTTCCGGGAGTGGATTAAGTCCATCCCTGTGATCGTTGTTGGCCGCTTCCTCACACCCCCTGAGGACGTTTTGAAGAATCCTACGAGAAGAGGGATATACGAATATATAAAGGCAAAAGGTTATTCAACTCTTACCGATGTGGTTTCCACGTTCGGTATATCAAGAACCAATGCAAAATGGCACCTGCGTGTCCTCACGAGGGCAAAGCTCCTTGAAGAAGTCTCTGTGGGCAACACCCTTGTCTTTTATCCAATTGGGAAGAAGGAGGAGGCGATTAAACTTTTTATCCTTGAGAACGAGACGCGGGGAAGGATTTATACTCTCCTCAAAGAAAGACCGAGGGGAGTAAGTGAACTTGCCAGTCTGCTTGGCTTAAGCAAGTCCACAGTTCATCACAACCTTTCCATAATGGAGGAATACGGCCTCATAAGGAAACGGGAGGATGGAAGTTATGAAGCTGTCCAGGGAGAAGAAAAACGTTCTGATACTGGTGGTGTATCTCACGGTGTTTCCGATAGTAACTTTGCTGATTGGCTCCGTGATCGGTAAGCCCCTCACGAAGATTGAGGCTTCAAACATAAATTTCCTGCTGAAAGCCTTTGGGATAGAGAACTATCTCATTGGCAACCAGATTTACATTCCCGCTGACAGGATGTCCTTTGAGATAACTTGGCAGTGTAGTGGAGTGTTTAGTATGACCCTCTACACGCTTATCTACCTTCTCCTTCCGGGGCTTAAGAGGAAACCCATAGAATGGATGTTTGGCGTTTCCACAATATACATTGTGAACATCCTCCGCGTGTTCTTTTCCATATACTTGTATCACAGAGTTGGAGAAGGAGTTTTCAATTTATTTCACTATACCATAGGCCCCATACTTCTGTTCCTCCTTGTGGTTCTTCTCGTAGCCCATGCATTCTTGCTGGGTCTGAAATCCTCGGGGGAGTCCCACAAATTTTGAGGATTTTTCCCAATTTTTGGGGAGAAAGGTTTAAAATTTCTAGTGTATAATTTTTTTAGGAGTTAGGCTAATCTAATTCGTTCGAAGTTCTGACTAAATATGTTATAAATATAAACGGTGAATTGTCTTTGAGGTGAGAGAGATGATTGGAATGAAGTTAGCAAGAGTGGGGATTGTAGGGATCGCTGTCATTCTCATCCTCATCGGGTTAGGCAACGTTAGCGGTGCCCAGATGAGCGGGAAGATGCTCCACGTGTGGGATCATAGTCTGCAGAGCTCCTATTATGTATACAGAGGGGTCAAATCCAAGGAGTATCCTATTAGCATCCAGTGGGATGCCTATGCGCTCAATTACACCAGTGGGACGCAATATGTAGCCATCATGGCCATAGTAGATAGCTGGGGAAATGCCTGGGGATTCTTCTGGAAGAACGGGACAGTGGTTATTTTCTCTGATACAAATGATCCATCCAGTGATATTCCGGTATATGACACTAAGATTGCAGGATCCTCCCCGCACACATACAAGATTGAAGTTGTTTATGATTCGTTCGGATGGATAAGATGGATAAGCAAGATAAATTATTACATAGATGGCCAGTTAGTGTACGAAGAGTCTTGGAACACTCCGTGGGATATAAGCTACATTGCAGCTGGAGGAATATTTGACGGAGGGAAAACGTTTGACTTGTTTATAGACAACGTTGTTTATACTTACGGGAAGGGTAATCTCAACAATGGGAAAACTGTAAGTGAGGACTTTGAAGATGGTCAAGATGATTTCTTTACATGGGAGCTTAAAGGTGCCAACGATGGTAAAAGTGGAGCAGAGGTTACCTACAGTAGTCAAGTTCCAGAGTTTCCATTCCTTAAGCCATTATTCAATTACCTCTCTTCAATAATTGGCACGGGGTGAAGAAATGGTTAGAATCGAGAGGGCTAAACTCCGTGAGGCTCTCTTTCTCCTTTCGGTTTTTCTGCTGTCCCTGCTAATACTCAGGAACTTCCTCGGAAGCGGTTATTCCCCTTCTTGGGGAGGAGACGCTTACGGCCACCTCTTCAAGATATGGAAGCTTATGGAAGGTTATTCCCCATGGATTGAGGACTGGTACGGCGGATACCCCCTCCTGAGGTTCTATCCTCCTCTGGCATACTTCATCGGTGCCTTCTTTGGGAAGCTCACCTCATCGGCAATTTTAGGCTACAAGCTCGCGGTTTTGTTCGCTATTCTGGCTGGAGCGGTTTCCATGAGGCTCCTCCTAAAAGAGCTTGGCTTCTCCGATGCGTCTTCGTATCTATCTGGAGTAGTCTACGCGTTCTCGATCTATCATCTTAGAGTTCTATCCCCAGAGGGAAACTTTCCGAGGTTCATTGCCCTGAACCTCGCCCCCCTTCTAATCCTTGCCCTGCTCCATATAACAAGGAGGGACTGGCGTTATTCCGTGCTTTCAGGGCTCTTCTTGGCCACTGTGGGCCTCGCACACCACACCCTCTTCGTGAGTTTCGGGCTGATAGTGCTGTTTCTTGTCCCCTATGTTTGGATAACGAGGAAAATGGGTGTTAGGGATATAGCCCTTAACACACTCATAGCCGGCATTACTGCCCTTTCGATTTCATCCTTTTGGGTTCTCCCGTTTTTGTTGGAGAGGAGCAACGCCCACTTTCTAAAGGAGAACAGCATTGAATACCTCTTTAAGTTCCAGAGCGTTAAGCTGGGGGATTTACTGTTCCCTACATCCCCTTGGTCATTTTATCAGGGGATAGCCTTCTACCTGGGGCTCATTGGAGTTGCAGTCCTCTTAAAGAGAAGGGAAGAGGAGAAAGCTCTCGGAGCGGGTCTCCTTGGGGCGTCCCTAATGGCCATCCTGCTCTCCCTTGGCTATTACGGTCCGGTTCCGTTCCTCAACAGGCTTCCCCTCCTTGACATGATTCCACCATACAGGTGGCTCGATGGTCTTTCTCTTGTTGGAGCACTTGGCATCGGTGCTCTCTTTGAAACCCTCTTTGAGATTATCCCCCAAAAAATTGGAAGCAGTTCGGAAAGGAGGAAGGCCGTGGTTGGGCTTCTCCTTGCTTTTTTAATTGTGTTCTCCCTTTCTGACGTCAGGTTTCAAAGGGGTTCATTAAAGGCCGAGACCTTCCCCGGGAATTATCTTGCGGTTCTCAACTACATTGGAAACGATGGCTCAACCGGCTGGAGGTTTTATCAGCCGGGCCTCTGGATAACCCAGGGTTCAAGGGTGTCCTGGGCGCCTGCCCTTGCGAGGAAACCGGCCCTCGAAGGATGGTACAGGCAGGGGGATCCAGCGTATCCACAGCACTCATACCTAAACTACGCGATTGAAAAAGACCCCGGATTCGCTGAGAAGGCCCTTAAGGCTTACTCCGTAAAGTACGTTATAGTGGACGAGAACTACCAGGGTTACAAGGACATAGTCAGAAACCTCAAGCACCTCGGCTTTGAAGAGGTTTACTCTTCCGGTTCATTCCACCTTTACCGCTGGAAGAACTTCACGTTCCTCCAGCCAAAATCAAGTGTTCTCGTCGTGGGGAGCTGGCCATTTGGTCTCGGCGTTTCCTACGAAAGGGCTGAATACATAGATGATTATGCAGATAACCTGAACGAATACTCCCTCGTTATCCTCAATGCCTATAAGTACCGGGATCCACTGGTATGGAAGAAGTTAGAGGATTACGTCAAAAAGGGCGGAATTCTCGTGCTCAACACGTTCCCCAGTCCAGATGCGGAGGCCACGCGCTTTGGAGTTAAGTCCGTGATAGTTAGGGTCTTCGGAAGGGCAAACCTGAGCTCTTCCATCTACAACGTCTCGGCGTTCTCGAACTTTACCTATGAAGGCCAGCCATGGACCGCCACAGCCTACGAGGGCGATTTAATTCCCCTGATGAAGCTTGGAAACTACACCGTGCTTGGATACAAAGACTACGGCTCCGGTAGAATATACTTCATCGGCCTGAACCTTCCCTACCACGCAGTATACAACGACAACAAGTATGAAAGAGATATACTAATAGAATTACTAGCGGATTTCATTAAACCACCAAAAGTTTCTTACAATATTATTGACATAAAAGATGGATATATCAAATTAAAGTTCAATCTCTCCCACGCCTCAACAGTCATTGTAAGCGAGAACTATTACCCGCACTGGAAAGCCTATGTTGATGGAAAAGAGGTCGAAATAAAGAGGAATAAGGAGTTCGGCCTGATTGAAGTCGCGCTTCCCGGTGGAAGTCACGTTCTTGAGCTGAAATTCAAAGATCCCTTCGCTCCCATCAGGTACCTGAGCCTTATCTCTTTTATTCTGGCAATCTTTGTCCTAGCATCAAGTCTAAGAAGAGTATCAAATAGAACCTGAAGAATTTTGATCCATCTCCCTTAACATAACTCAGACCATTGCTTCATCCATTCGATATGATAGGAAGTTAGCATCGAGCTGATGGCAAAGTATAAAGGGGTAAACCCTTCAGTAACTAGTTTCTCTTTTTGATTAGCTTTGATTTAAGCCCTTTTAGAGAGAATTCCTTGTTTGGATAAAAATCAGAGAACTCTGGAAAGGACCTGAAGAACCTCACGGTCTGATGTTCATTATCTGGCTGCACGTGCCCACGAAGTACTTGTTGGTCATTACTATCACGAGCCCCTAGTGCTTTTTGGCCAGGCCAAAGGTCTCCCCGTGAGGTAAAAGACCTTTTCTATGCTCCCTGAGCAAGTATTATTCTGAGAAAGTCCTCATATCTGGAGTAGAGTACGAGGTTTAAATCATCTTGAATCATCCTCTTGGGAGCCTATTGCCGACCTGAGCATCTGAGCGAAGTGTATCACAACAGGATTCTCCGCCATTCTTGTAGGGCTTAGCCTCCGTTCATCTGATTACCTCAACATGGTTTACATAGAGGTCTTCCTTGGAATGAAGCTCATGGTGCCGCCTAAAAGTGAGCCTCAAAGGACTGAGCAGTCTGAAAAACAAAAAGGTAGGAGCCAAATTAGTAAATTGATCTGAAAAGCACGTCTTCAACGAGCACATGCTCTGGGAGCTTTAGAAGGGAAATTAAGAGCTCTGCGACGTCTTCTGGTTTCATAAATCCCTCTTCTATTTTTCTTCCGGGTTTTCCGTAGAAGTAGGTATCAACTTTTCCAGGACGAAGCTCTATGAACTTCACTTCCGGATTCTCCAATTGGAAGGTCTTTGTGATTGCCCTTGCTGCCCACTTACTGGCGACATAGGGTCCGGCATTTGGGAGAATCATTGTTGAGATATATGAAGTCACAACCACTACAGTACCTTTTCTCTCCTTCAAACTCGGCAGGAAGGCTTTTATAGTTCTCCAGACGCCGAAGGTATTGACATCAAAAACTCTCTTCATATCTTCTTCACTAACTTCATCCAACCTTCCACCCATTGGTATTCCTGCATTTGCAACAAGCAAGTCAACACCACCAAACTCCTTAAGAACCTTCTCCGCAAACTCCGCAACGCTTTCTGGCTTTGAAACGTCTAGGTAGGAGTAGAAAGCACCTCCTATTTCTCTGGAAAGCTCTTCGAGCATTTCAACGCTTCTCGCACCAAGTGCAAGTTTATAGCCCTCTTTTGCTAGAGCCTTTGCAATGGCCCTCCCTATTCCCTTTGATGCACCAGTAACAACGGCAACCTTCATCTTTACCACCTCTTGGGAATATTAAAAAGGAAAAGATAACAACACCATTTTCACTCCTCCGGCAGGTAAATGTTGATCTCTCTCACCCTGCCCTCCCTAACCATCAGTGCATGCTCTCCCCTGAGCGTATTTCCATTTACCTCTACTCTGCTTCCATCTTCAAGATGCAAGATTATTTTTGCCTTGTTTAGGTCGAGTTTCCAAGTGTCTTTTTTAGCTGGATTGTGGTAGGTGACCCTGCACTTTCCAAGGAAGTTAAAGCTCACCTTCCCCTCTTCGTCAAACAGCCACCCCGGAAGTGCCGGTGCAAATGTTAGCCTGAGCTCGCCGTTTTCAAAGGTAAACGGCTTGTCTCCTATAAACATGTTCTTCCAGATGCTCAGGAATTCAGCGTTTGCCCCTGTAAGCCTTGCCACGAAGCCCCTTCCGTGAAGGGACTCGTCGGGGTAGGCACTGCTGACTATGAAGGATGAGTTTTCAAGGGGACTCCTTCCGTAAATGGTCGGATCAAGGAAAGCAACTATTACATTCCTAAAGTCGTCGTAGAACTCTTCGTAGAGGCCATTTCTTATAAGTTCAAGCATGTACTTGTACTCCATGTGGAGCCATATAGATTCATTTTCCAACCACCCAGGGGTGAAAGCTCTGGCCCTGCCTATCTCTATTGAACAGTCTTTTAGAGGTGCGTTAAGCTTGTACATCTTCAGCTTCTTGTCATAAAGCTCGCTCTTCTTAACTTTCTGGTAGAGTTCCTTTAGGAGACCTTTTTCTTTGGTTATTTTCATTTGCTTGACAACACCCTCAAGGAAGAGTGGCATCTTCCTTTGCTCAAACTTTAGTATTCTTATCTCTCCGTTTTCGCTGAGCTCATATTCCACAGGTTCATAATAGAAGTACATTGGCA
>LGET01000040.1 GCA_001507935.1 Thermococcales archaeon 44_46 | reverse complement strand
CTCGTCATTTTTAATCCAATTCAGAATCATGCGGTGCACCCGGAAAAGTCCTCTATTGATTCTGCTGGTTGGTTCAAAAAGATTTACAACCGAATTCGCAGAGTAAACAGTGCTTTCACCTTTCACAACTCTCCTTTTTTCCCAAAACGGTATTAGGGGGCTGATTATCCTCGCGAGTTATCCCACCTATTATCAAAAGGATGTCGGAAGGGACAGAAAAATTTATAAACCAACTGAGAAGAGAAATAAACGGCGCTCTTGCGGGGGTTGCCGAGCCTGGTCAAAGGCGCGGGATTGAGGGTCCCGTCCCGTAGGGGTTCCGGGGTTCAAATCCCCGCCCCCGCACCAAAAAAACTTTTCTGGGTGCATTAAAAACAAACTAACCCTCTCCCCATCGAGAATGTGATGGCCCAAAAGAAAATGTAAAAACAAAGAGTTTACTCGCCAAACTTTTCCTTATAAAGCTTAGCAAGTTTCTCGATTCCTATTGGAATTTCTTCCTTGCTTGGCCTTGAGAAGTTAAGCCTTATAGCATTCTTTCCAGACTCGTCTGTGTAGAAAGGCTTTCCTGGAACTACCACAACTCCCTCCCTTTCCATGAGCTCGTTGGCAAATGAGATGCCATCTGCTCCCTCTGGAAGGAATAGCATAACAAACATTCCAGCTATTGGCTTTGTAAATTCTGCATTTGGCAAGTGCTTTTCAAGAGCCTTCAGCATGATGTCCCTCTTTTCTTTATAACCTAGGAGTGCCCCTTCCAGGTGATACTTCTCGAAATAGCCCCTCTTTAAGTACTCCAGAGCGATGTATTGAGAAATAGCTGGGGCACAGAAGTCAATAGGCTGCTTCTGCATAAGAACCTTTTTGAGGATTTCTCCCTCGGCTATTATCCATCCAATTCTGAATCCAGTTCCAAGGACTTTGCTAAGCGTTCCTGCCACAATGACTCTTCCCTCATCGTCCAGAGCCTTTAGGGGTACTATATCCCCTCCCTCATATCTCATGAAATTATAAGCGGCATCTTCAATTATTAAGAGGTCATATTTAGATGCAATTTCAAGCAGGGCTTTTCTGCGTTCCATGCTCATGGTGACGCCCATCGGATTCTGACCGGTTGGGATGGTATAGATGAACTTAATTTTCTGCCCTTTAGCTTTAAGCTCCTTTATTTTCTCCTCCAGCAGATCCACTCTCATACCGTCATTGTCAACTGGGACTCCCTCAATTTTGGCTCCCAGCTGCTCAAATGCCAGCAAGGTGTTTATATAAGAGGGGTTCTCTGCTATCACGACATCTCCAGGGTCTATTAAAACCCTTCCAAGGAGATCCAGCGCTCCGGTTCCTCCTATTGTAATAACAATGTTTTCTGGAGAAACTTCCAAATGATCATATTTTTTCAAAAACCTTGCCAGTTCTTCCCTAAGCTCCGGGATTCCATTTGCTGGAGTATACATAACAGACTTTGGCTCTTTTTCAAGGACTTCTTTTGCTATTTCTCCAAGGGCTGTCCTTGGGATTAACTCCGGATCTGGGTCTCCAGCCGCGAGGGAAATCAATTTCATTCCTTTCTTTTGAAGTTCTGAAGCCTTTTTCATAACCTCAGCTAAAGCGGAGCCCTTAATCCAATTCGCCCTTCCGGCTAGATATTTGGTATAATCCATCCACATCACCATTAACTAATCTTCATAAAGGTATTTATACGTTTTGACCCTTATCTTAGAAGGGGAATGCCATGAAGCCTAAAGTGTTCATAACCCGACAAATTCCGGAAAATGGAATTAAGATGATCGAAGAATTCTACGAAATAGAACTCTGGGAGGATCCAAAAGCACCTCCACGGGAAGTGCTCTTAGAGAAAGTCAGAGAGGTCGATGCCCTGGTGACTCTTGTGACTGACAAAGTAGACGAGGAGCTGCTAGAAAACGCCCCCAGATTGAGGATAATAGCCCAGTATGCAGTCGGCTATGATAACATAGACATAGAAGGGGCTACAAAAAGAGGAATATACGTTACAAATACTCCCGGAGTCCTTACGGATGCAACGGCTGACCTTGCATTTGCCCTTCTTCTATCGGTTGCGAGGAGAATTGTAGAGGCTGATGCCTTTGTGAGGAGTGGCGAATGGAAGAAAAGCGAAGTCGGCTGGCATCCGCTAATGTTTTTAGGATATGGGCTGAAAGGAAAGACTTTGGGGATAGTGGGGTTTGGAAGAATTGGTCAGGCTATGGCAAAGAGAGCTAGAGGATTCGGGATGAGAATCATTTATTACTCAAGAACTCGCAAACCGGAGGCAGAAAAAGAAATTGATGCAGAATATGTAGACTTTGAAACCCTTTTGAAAGAGAGCGACTTTATAAGCCTTCACGTTCCCCTAACCAAAGAAACTTACCATCTGATAGGGGAGAAGGAGCTCAAGCTTATGAAGCCCAATGCAATTCTCATAAATACCTCTAGAGGGGCAGTTGTCGATACAAATGCCCTAATCAAAGCATTAAAAGAAGGCTGGATCGCTGGAGCAGGCTTGGACGTCTTCGAGGAAGAACCCTACTATAACGAGGAGCTTTTCAAGTTGAAGAACGTTGTTTTAGCCCCACACATAGGCAGCGCAACTCATGAAGCACGAGAGGGAATGGCAGAGCTGGTTGCAAAGAACTTAATAGCATTTGCCAAAGGGGAAGTCCCACCGAACCTTGTCAACAAAGATGTTGTAAAAATTAGAAAGCCAGGATTTGGATAAAACGCTTGGCATCGTCGCACATATAGACGTTGTTGAAGTAAACGTAGCTCTCTGCCTTGTTCCACTCTTTGACTTTTTTGGCTATCACCCTTAACTCTTCTTCACTGTATTTGTGTTTGTATATTATCCTTCCTTCTTGATAAGCTCCGTGAAGGCGGTAGTAATTGATCACTCCCCCATGAGTGGGTTTCCGTAGTGTAGGGTCTGTGACATCGATGAGATCAAACTCCCTAACGAATTTCTCTATTCCCTTTTCACTCCAACCTCTAAGTTCAACTGCAATTTCAAACTCTTTTCTCTCTATCTGCTTAAAGAATTTTTCTGCATTAGCAAAGCTTTCTTCATTTTCTTTAAAACTCTTGGGGAGCTGAATCAGAATAAACTTTGCTCCCAACGCCTCAGCTTCTTTAAGTGTAAGCTCCCAGTACCTAAAAACCTTCTTTGTAGGTCTTAACAATCCCACATCTCTGGATGGCTTTACGTTGCTCCTTCTCCATGTGGGGCTAGTGGGAGGATGTGTTATACCCTGGAATGCCTTAATAGAAAACACAAAATCTTCTGGGGCTTCTTTTCTCCATTTTTGGAGGGTCTTTTCCTGCAAGATCTTGTAAAAAGTTTGCTGAACCTCTACAGTGCTGAAGTCTTCAAAATACCTCTTCTTGCCTTCACAAAAACCACACGTTCCGACGAGTATCATGATAAAGAATAAGGTAATTAAATACCTTTTTCCTTAGCCTCAGGTGGTTCCTCTATAAGGTTGTCGCTGTATTTGTCGTAGTCGGCAATGAGGAATTCATCACTCATAGATAGTGCCTTTACAGCCTTCTCCTCTCCCGGAAACTTTTTGCCCGGACACACATCCACACAGAGGGCACAGAACATGCAACGGGAAACATAGTGCCTTATTTTCCTAAGCTCCGGAATCCATTCCATGGCGTTTGCAGGGCATACCGTTATACACAGCCTGCACCCAATGCATCTCTCGGGATCGTAGTGCAGCTTCCCCCTAAATCCTTCTGGAACAGGAACTGGAGGGTGTATCTTTACTTCTCCTTTTTGGATCTTTTCAACAAGCGATGTCACATCTTTTGGAGCGTGCTTTACCGGAAATGGATTTGTAAACGGCCTCTGAAGCATCTGTTTTATCATTAGGAACATTGCTTTTGTTGGCACTTCACATCACCTCCGCCCATATCAATATCACTCCAAGCAGGGCTATTATGTTCACGTATACCCAAAAGATCCTCGATGCCTGCTCTATCCTGAACCTTGCGAAGGATGTCCTGACCAGCGTTACCGCTAGAATATAAAGCACCAGCACTTTAAAGAGGAACCACAGACCTTCAGCTATATAGAGAGCGGCTCCCGAAAGATTCAAGCCAAACAGGTAGCTCAATGTGAAGGGGAAGAATAAAACTACCTCCAAGGCTATCATGGCAAAGCCCCTAACTGCATCTGAAAGGTAGAACAAAGCAAGGTTTCTCCCGCTGTACTCTGCAAGCATACCTTCTGCTATTTCAGTTTCAGCCTCGGCTATATCAAACGGAAGCTTCGCAAGCTCTGCTGGGGTTACCCATAGGAATGCTATCAAGAGCAATAGAACACCCAATCCTCCCAAAGGACCTACAATGCTCCATACGGGAGTAGAGGCTATTGTGCTCAATGAAAAACTCTTGTAAATTAGAGCAAAGCCCGTTATAACTATTGCAAAGGGCATTTCGTAGCTCATCATTAGAACCATTTCTCTCTGTGCTCCCACTGAAGAAAACGGACTTCCCGAGGCAAATCCACCGATTGCCATTGCAAGTGCCTGAAGAGTTAAGAGATATAAGATTACTACCAGATCACCGTATCCTTCTAAAGGTGCCCTTAAGATGCCGAAGGGGATATAAAGGAGGAGAGTCATTGATGAAGCAAATGCCAGGATAGGCATTGCGTTGAAAATCCACCTTACCGCGTTTTCCGGTACAACGGTTTCTTTAAGGAGTAACTTACCCACATCCCAGAAGGGCTGTCTTATTGGGGGCCCTATTCTTGACGTCATTCTTGCAGATACTCTTCTATCAATACCTTTGTACACCAGTCCAAGAAGCACCCCTATTATCGGCATTCCTATAGCGTAGAAAATGGTTTCGGGGGTCATCTCCTCACCCCCAGCTCTTTTTCAAGTTTTCTGGTTTTTTCTACGGCTTTCTTGTGCAGATAAGAATAGTCCAGAAGCCTGCCGCTTGAATCCTCCACAACCGCCACCCTATCGTTGCAGCACATACATGGGTCTATGTATGCCACAACCACTGGAATATCTGCCACCTCTGCCCCAAGCAGCAATGGAGCCCAGGAGTTTATGTTGTTGTAACTCGGCGCTATGACCTTCCATACTGCAGGACCATCTCTAGTTCCATCGTACTTGAGATAGTGGATAACCTCTCCTCTTGGAGCTTCATGTGCTCCAATAGCTTCTCCCTCGGTTTTTTTGATTTTATTGAGTAACGCCACGTAGTTTGGAATTGCAAGTATCTTCCCTTCCGGAAGGTTGTCAAGGCAGAATTCTATTATATCCAGGCTCTGCTCAATCTCGTAAAGCCTCACCATTGTGATATCGTAAGCATCTCCCCTTGCTTCCCCCACTATGTCTTGAGGAACAATTGCTTTAACATCCATATCCGCATATGCATCATAGGGAATATCCTGCCTAACGTCCATTCTAATTCCTGCCGCTCTGGCTGTCGGTCCAACCACGTTGAGCTTCAACGCCATCTCCTTTGAGAGCTGTGCTACCCCCCTCGTCCTCGCCTTATAAACCGGATCAGACAAGAAGACCTCCTTCATGTGTTCCGTGAACTCCCAGTAATAGGTTATCATGTCCCGCAAAGCTTTAATGTGGCTCTCTTTGAGGTCTCTTCTAACTCCTCCGATCATGTACATTGCGTAGTTTATTCTGTTACCCGTTATAGCCTCGAGAATGTCGAGAACCTTTTCCCTCCCCTTCCACGTCCAGAAGAGGAGCGGGTCAAAGCCTATCTCGTGCGCTATAACTCCGAGCCAGAGGATGTGCGAGTGAATTCTTTCAAGCTCGGCTATTATTGTTCTTATGTATTGAGCCCTTGGAGGAGCCTCAATCCCAAGAGCTTTTTCGCTGCCAATGACGAATGCATATGGATGAGATATTGAGCATATTCCACATATTCTTTCCGAGAGGTACAAAGTTTGTATTGCGTTCCTTTTCATCCCCATGTACTCGATTCCCCTGTGGGCAAAGCCCCTCTTAACATCAACCTTTACTATTTTCTCCCCCTCAACCTCTGCCTCCACTCTTATCGGTTCTTTTAGGGCTGGATGAATTGGACCAACGGGGATGTAATAAGTTGTTTTAGCCATTCTGCTCACCCCGTTGTTTCCTAATTTCTCTCACACTCTTGTGAGTGTGTTTAATCATATCTTCCACTCCATACTCGTCTCTCCTCCACGGATACTTCCCTTCAGACCAGTCGTCAGGCAAAAAGAGATGCCTCTTGTTTTTAAGTCCCTCAAACTCAACGCCAAGCATTTCCCGGATTTCCCTTTCGTTGGTCTCTGCACCTATCATAAGATCCGTTATCGTGGGGAGAACAAGGTTGCTCTTCGGGAGGTCAAGCTTCATTACTATACTCACTTCACCCCATGGGTGGGAGTGGAAGACCCCAAAGGAGTATATCATCGTAAGTGCTTCGCCAACGTCTTCTCCGGCTATAAAGTGTAAATGCGGATAGTCTATTTCGAATATTGCTTCAACTGCTTTCCTGAATGCATCTCTATTAATTTCCATCCAGATTTCCTGATAAGTTCTAGGCCTTTTAACACCCATTTTGTACTCTTTTACCTCATAGTTTAATATCGCATCTCCAAGTTTTTCCTTTAACCTCTCAAGGATTTCTTCAGCGGTTAGTGTCATTTCTCCTTCCCCTCCAGCTCCTTTTCAAGCTTCTCAATCTTGAGCCATGCTTTTACAATTCCGTCTATTATTGCTTCTGGTCTGGGAGGACATCCTGGAACATAGACGTCTACGGGTATTACCTCGTCTATTGGTCCAGCTATGTTGTAGGAATCGTAAAAGACACCGCCTGTGGTTCCACAGTTCCCTATTACCACAACGGCCTTTGGATCGGGCATCTGTTCGTAAATACGCCTAAGCTTATCAGCAAAGTCTCTTGGAATAGCTCCCGTGACAAGTAAGACATCCGCATGCCTCGGGGAGCCTACAAGCTTTATTCCAAACCTCTCCGCATCATATCTTGGGGTAAGCGCGGCTATTATTTCAATATCACAAGCGTTGCATGAACCTCCTGAAGCATGGAAAACCCAGAGAGAGCGCTTAAAATTAGTCAGTTTGCCCATATTACACCCCTCCAATTAGTATGAATGTTATTATGGCTCCAACGCCGAGGTACCACAAAATGTAGTCTCTCATGTCGCCGGTATGGATTGCTTGGAGTACTTTGTAATACTCCTTCAAAGCCTCAATGAAGCCCCAGTAGATGTCTCCTGCCTTTACCTGAATCTTTTCCTTTGTGGGCTCCTGGTTACCGCTCAGATAGGGTTTTATTTGTTCGGTGTCTTTCTTATACGAGGGGTTTCCTCTGGAGTATATCAGATAAGCAATTATGCTAAAGAGGGCTAAGAATACCAGCCATAAAATGGGGTTCCAAAATCCAGAAGGGGTAGTAAGTGTAAAGCTCATGCCAGACCACCCCAGCTATGGTATTGGGCAAAGTTAATCAACGCATCAACAGCAGGGTAAACAAGCTTGTCAAGTACTATGTTCGGGAAGAGACCGAAGATTATACAAAGTGCTGCCAGGATTATCATTGCAATTATCATTGGTCTGGGAACTTCTTTGGTATTCTCGAACTTTTCCAGCGGAGGACCAAGGAAAGCTGATGCGAACACCTTAACGAACGAAGCCAGAGTTAAAACACTGGTAACCATCGCAAAAACTGTTAGGAGTGGATTGAGCCGGTATGATGTTTCATATATGAGAAGCTTGCTCGCAAATCCGTTAAACGGAGGCAAGCCAGATATTGCAGCAGCTCCCACCATGAAGCTTATCGTAGTTACCGGCATCTTCCTAGCCAAGCCTCCCATCTCATTAAGGTTTCTCGTTCCCGTAACGTAGAACAAAGCCCCAGCAGTCATCAAGAGTAAGCTTTTGTAGATGATGTGGTTTATTATGTGGAACACTCCACCGGCCATAGCATCTCTTCCAAACTCGGCGAGCTTTGAAGGGTCGTGTAAAACAGTTAAACCAACGCCGACGCCAAGAAGCATGTAGCCGGTCTGGGATATAGCGTGATAGCTCATCAATCTCTTGACGTCTTTCTGCACCAGAGCCATTGTAACGCCTATGAACATTGTAAGCACTCCCAAGATAGACATAATCCACCCTACTCTTGCCAAATCTACTACAATGTTTGCAAAGAGAGTGAAGCTCACTCTAAAGAGAGCATAAAGGCTGGCATAAGTCGCTACCAAGAGGGGTGGATTTATTCCAGCTGGAACTTCCGTGTATGCATCCGGCACCCAGTAGTGCATTGGAACGGCACCGCATTTCATTGCAAATGACGTAAAGAGCAATCCAAGTGCAATCATGTCAACTAGGTTAAGGGAAATATTCCTAGCTATGTATGCGAGGTTTAAGTTTCCATACTGTCCATAGAGTATACCTATTGCAAAGAGCACCATTAAAGACGCTACAGCACTAACAATAAGGTATTTTATTCCTGCTTCGCTTGCTTCACCACGATAGTTTCTAAATCCTACCAGTGCAGATCCAGCTATACCTGCTATCTCCAAGAACACGAAGAGATTAAAGAGATCTCCCGTAAGCACCATACCAAGGATGCCCACTTCAAGGAGCATTAATAAAGAATAATACTTTTCCAGCCCTGTTTCTTTCTCTACATGACTGTAGGAGTATAAAGCTCCCACAAAACTCATCAGCGTTGCAGATATCGCCATAAAGGCGCCCATGGCATCTACCTCAAACATGATTCTTATTGGTACGGAGTAACCAGAAGGCAGCACGAGGGTTGGCTTGTCTGCTCCAAAGACGTAGATCATTATTCCCCCGGTAACAACTTCCTTAGCGAGCAGGAGGGAGAGTATTACAGTTATGCCGGTTATTATAATTGCCCATATTGAGACTCCCTTGTAGTGTTTCTTAAATATAGGTGCTATAAATGCCCCAAATAAAGGAACGGCAATCATTAAGGCAGGCAAGTGCTCGATCATCCTCTCAGCCTCCTTATCTTGGTAACGTCGAGGGTTCCATAGTGTCTGTAGATGTTAACGGCAAAAGCCAGCATTAGAGCGGTTACAGCAACCCCGATGACTATGCTCGTAAGAGTCAGAGCCTGCGGGGTCGGAAGAACCATTTTTCCTACAGCTTCGGGCGGTGCTTGCGTGTAAATTGGGGCGTAGCCACCTTTTACATAACCTAACGCAACAATGAACATATTTACTGCTCCTTCAAGAATTTCAACGCCAATTACAACCTTTATGAGGTTCCGCTTGAATCCAATCGTGTAAAAGCCAAGAGCGAGCAACACTGCAACTACGATGAACGGGAAGTTAACAAAAATGCTACCATTCATCCCTCTCCCTCCTTAGAATAAGGAAGAATATCAGGACTATGCTCGTTAGACCAGCTAATACCTTTGTTCCTACGAAAATGTTGAGGTACGAAAGGGTTCCGCCGGTGTTGAGATAGCCCGGATTAATCCCTTTAGGCGTTGGAGCTCCAAAGAGGAATCCGCTGTTTGCGATCACATTTTTCAAGAAAGTGTACCCCATAAAGCCTAATGCCCCAATTCCCAGAAATCCTAAAGCTCCAATACTTTCCAACTGGCTTAACGGAACCTTGTTGAAGAGTTCTTTGACTTTTTCTTTGTTATTTGCAACTATCAGCAAAGCTAAACCGCTTGCAAATACAGCTCCACCTTGAAAACCTCCGCCGGGTGTTAGGTGACCATGTAGAATGATATACGAGCCAAACACCAGTATTAGAGGCACTAAAATTTTTGTTGTTGTTCTTATGATTGTGGTTGTCATCTCTCCTTCCCCCCATAGTGTCTTAAAGCCATTAGAACTCCAGAAACTGCAGTAAAAAGAACCGTTGCCTCTCCCAGAGTATCAAAACCTCTGTAGTCGAATACGACACTGGTAACGACGTTATTAGCTGAAGCTTCTTCTTGGGCATGCTCTATGAAATAATTGTCCATCTCCGTATGGGGCGGTTCCCCAAAGGGTCGCAGGCTTATGTTCACAGCTATAATGAAGACTATGAACGATAAGAACGCAAATAATCCAAGCGCTCTCCTCATTCTACCACCTCCTCATCGGTGGTGTTTTTGATGGCAAGGAGGTACATTGCCGTT
>LGET01000039.1 GCA_001507935.1 Thermococcales archaeon 44_46 | reverse complement strand
GCAATTTCAAGCTTCTCGACGTTCCTCTCCCCGTAGGCCGCTCCAGTGACGGATGTGGTCGCGGCCGCCATTCCGAGTATGGGCACTATACCGAGCATGGTGACGCGCCACGCGCTTGTAAATACAGCGACTCCGTTCTCCCCTCCGGCCATAATTGCTATCCTGTTGAGGAAGAACATTGCTATGGACATCGTGAGCTGGGCAAGGGAAGCCGGAATCCCAACGCGGAGTATGTCCTTGAGGATTTCCCGGCTTGGGGAGAACTCTTTCGGGGAGATATCAACGTAAGTGTCCTTCTTGATGAAGAGCCAGTAGGCGATGAAGAGCGAGGTTATCACCATCGAGACCATTGTGGCGTAGGCAGCTCCAACGACGCCGAAGTCAAAGGTGTAGATGAAAACCGGGTCAAGGACTATGTTGAGGCCGAAACCGAGAACCATGGCATACATTGCCCTGTTTGCATCCCCTTCTCCCCTCAGGATGCCGTTACCCACGTTGTTGAAGACAACAACCACTGCCCCCGCAAGGAGAACGCGGGAATACTCCACGGCAAGCTCGACGGTCCTTCCCCTTGCCCCCATTGCCATGAGAATCTCATCAATCAGGGGCAACGTTGTGAGGGCTATCACAATTCCAACAATCAGGCCGAGAAGGACGGAGTGGGTGGCAACGTTGTCGGCACCTTCCTTGTCCCTTGCACCGATCCTTCTCGCTATTGCAGAACTCGCACCTACCCCAAGGCCCGCGGCGAGCGCAATTATTCCCATAAAAACTGGGAAGAAGAGGCCTACTGCCGCGAGGGCTTCGGGACCGAGTCCCGACACCCATATTCCGTCTGCAAGGTTGTAAATGGTCTGGACGGACATGCCTATCATCATGGGTATCGAAAGCCTTACAAGGGCTTTTTTAGGATCCCCTCTCAGAAGCTGGACTCCTTTGGTGGCTTTTTCACTCACCTTTGTCCCTCCAATCATTTTATTGCTTTATTTCTCAGGTTATCTTCCGCAGGACCTTTCGTTGCGGTTTAGAGAACGGTTATCATTTTGCAAAACTTAATTCAGCTTTTAGTTAGTTCTATTCGGCAACAACGCACAGTATAAAAGATACTTCACTTCCTTTTAAGCTTGATGCTTGAGGATATAGTACTGTCGGAGCAGTTGTCCCCCTCTGCAAAAAAGCTTTTTAGTAGCTACTCCCAAGTAATTATCGGTGATTTCAATGCCGATAATAATAGTTGAGGGTCCCAAAGCTGATAAAGATACCAAAAGAGAGCTTGTAAAGAGGCTTACTGAGGTGGTCAGAGAGGTTTATGGAGTCCACCACGTGAGCGTGGTTATCCACGAGAATGAAACTGAAAACGTTGGCATCAATGGAGAGCTTCTCTCTGATGTCCTGAGGCATAGAAAGGCTCAGGGCGGAAAGTCTTAACCCTCCGAGCGTGAGAAAATGAAAGTCCTTGTTGCTTTTTATTCAAGGGATGGACATGCCGGAGAAGCGGCAAGGAGAATCGCGGAGGCTCTGAATGCTAATCTTGACGAGATAATCGACAGGAAGAACCGGAGAGGGATATTTGGGTTTCTTAGAGCCGGTTATGATGCTACTATGGGCAAGACAACGGACATTGCCTTTGAAAAAGACCCCTCTAACTACGACCTAGTGATTCTTGGTGGTCCAACATGGAACGGCAGGGTGAGTCCCGCAATAAGGACGTACTTGCTTCAGAACAGAGACAAAATAAAGAGAGTCGTGTTTTTCACTACCTGTGCCGGAAGATCTGGGAAGTGCTTGGAGCAGATGGAAGAGCTCTACGGCAAAAAGCCACTCCTCAAGAAAGTCATCATTAACAAAACGTTTGACGAAGATGTAAGGGAGCTCATAGAAGAGCTAAAACGCCTGGTACGTTCCACCTTTTGAATTTCTTTCCTAACTTATTGTGGTTACTTTTTCTATATTAAATTCTATATTAAAGCCTATGTTTCCTCTTCATTTGACGCAATGGTTATAAAAATCCCTGGAAAATTTCGTTCTTAGGTGATTGGGTATGATAGGATGGATTGGCCTTGGACATATTGGAAGGGCAATGGCTGAGAGACTCTCGGAGGAGTACGAGCTTATCGTCTGGAACAGGACAATAGAGAAAGCAAAGGGTTTCACGAATGTCGCCAGAACACCAGAGGAGGTTGCCGAGAAGGCAGATGTGATTTTCCTCTCGCTCTACGACAGCAACGCTGTGTGGGAGGTCTCCCAGAGGCTTTTGAAGTCCAACTTAAGCGGAAAGGTGATAATAGATACCACCACGAATCACCCTGAAAAAGTCCTAGAGTTCCACGAACTTTACAGGAACGCCGGGGCATCTTACCTCGAAAGCCCGGTGATTGGGAGTGTCATTCCGGCTAGAAATGGTCAATTAACTATCCTTGTAAGCGGTGAGAAGGGAGCGTATGAGAGGGCTCTCCCATACCTCCGGCTGCTCGGTAAGAAGATATTCCACTTTGAGGAGCCCGGGAAGGCAACGAAGCTCAAGCTGATAAACAACTTCGTTCTCGGAGCGTTCATGGCGGCTCTGGGTGAAGCTATCTCCCTTGGAGAAAAGGCAGGAATTCCAAAAGAGGAGCTGATAGAAGTCCTTGAGAGCGGAGCGGGCAACTCGGTGGTGCTGAAAGCGAAAAAGGAGAAGCTCCTCAAGGAGGACTACTCGACGCACTTCTCCGTCAGAAACCTTGTAAAAGACCTCTCCTACACCCACGAGCTTGCTGTCAGCGCGAAAAAGGCAACCCCGCTGAACGCCCTGGTCAGGGAGCTCTACAGACTTGCCTTTGAAAGAGACCTTGAAGAACTGGATTTCTCGGTGATATACAAGCTTCTCAAGGAGCTTTAATTTTGAAACAATTAAATTAATAAACCGCTTTCCCTACTTTTTTCGGTGAGAGAAATGATGGACTTTTCGAGACATTTCCCCATTATAGGTATTGAAGGGCAGAGAAAGCTGAGCGAGAGCAAAGTGGCGGTTGTAGGAGCGGGAGCTTTAGGGAGTTGGGAAGTTTATTTCCTCCACAAGCTCGGTGTTGGAGAGATAATCGTTATAGACAGGGATTTCGTTGACGAGAGCGACCTGCCGAGGACGGTCTACACGAAGGAAGATCTCGGGAAGCCGAAGGTAGATGCGTTAAAGGAAAAGTTTGGGGTTAAAGGCTACTTTGAAGATTTGAACCCCTCAACAGTTAACCTTCTCGATGAAGCTGACCTGATAATAGATGGAACCGACAACATCTACACGAGACAAGTTATAAACGATTACGCAATCAAAAACAACAAACCGTGGATTTATGTTGGGGTTTTAGCCACATACGGGAACATAATGCCAATAATCCCCGGTAAAACTGCATGTTTTAGGTGTTTTATGCCAAAATTGCCCTCAAGGCCCATGCCCACCTGTGCAATAGCTGGAATCATGAGCTATGTACCGCCTTTGGCAGCGTCAATAGCTGTTGGCATTGCAGCAAAGATTTTGCTGGGAGAAGAGGTCAAAAGCGAACTCATATTCTTCGATACAAAGAGCCTTGATTTTGAAAAAGTTGAGATGCCGAGGAGAGAGGACTGTCCAGCATGTGTAAGGAAAGAGCTCGCTTTCCTGGAGAAGAAAATTAAAATAGAAAGGCTTTGCGATGGCTCGATTCAGGTAACTCCTCCGGAAAAAATGGATGTTAATTTCGACGAGCTTGGAAAACAGCTCGAAAAGCTCGGCATTGAATACCTAAAAACTCCCCAGTTCATTCAGTTCGAGGATGAGGACTATGAAATATTGATCTTCAAAAGCGGGAGAATGGTAATAAGGGGAGCTGAAGAGGAAAGAGAGGCAAAGAATATCTTTGCAAGATACCTGGGTGGTTGAAGTGATAATCGTAAGGTACGGCGAGATAGCTATAAAAGGCGGAAAAAGAAGGGAGTTTGAGAGGAAACTGGCTGAAAACATCGAGAAAGTCCTCAGAAGAAAGGGGATAGAAGGGACAGCTAAGGTAATAAGGGGAAGGATTCTGGTTGACGCTCCTGATGAAGCAACCAAGATAATCGCCAAAGTCCCCGGAGTCGTTTCGGTATCCCCAGCAAGGGTTATGGACTACGATGAAGTGCCAGCGTATCTCAGGGAGGCCCTTAGAGGGTTTAATGTAAAGAGCTTCAAGGTTGAAACCCAGCGACTGGATAAAACTTTCTTGAAAACTTCAGTGGAGGTTAATAAGGAGATAGGTGCTTTTGTTGTTAAGGAATTTGGCTGGAAGGTGGATTTGGAAAATCCCGAGCTCGTGATAGGGATTGAAATAATAAATGGGAAGGCTTACGTTTTCTTTGAGAAAATTAGGGGCGTTGGCGGGTTACCTGTCGGAACGCAGGGAAAAGTTGTTGTTCTCTTGAGCGGAGGAATAGACTCACCGGTGGCAGCTTTTTTAATGCTCAAACGCGGGGCGGAGGTAGTTGCGGTTCACTTTGACCAGGGAAAGAACGCAAAGAAAGTTGTCGAAAAAGTGGTGGAGATCCTTAATGATTATTCCCCGGAGCCGATAGAGCTCATTGTGGAAAACCACTTCGAGATTCTCAAACCCTACGTCGTCACTTTGAACAAGCTCCACAGAAGAGAATGGACATGTGTGGTCTGTAAAGTTGCCATGCTGAGGAGGGCGGCTGAGATAGCGAAAGAAAAGGGCGCCCTCGGAATAGTAACGGGAGATTCCCTTGGTCAGGTTGCCTCTCAAACCCTAACGAATCTCTACTTTGAGACTATGAGCGTGGATTTTCCGGTTCACAGGCCTCTTCTGGGATTTGACAAAGAGGAGATAGTTGCCATAGCAAGGAAAATCGGCACCTACGATGCCTTCCTTGAATACCCATACTGTGACTGCCCCTTCAGACCTGAAAGAGTTGTCACACAGGGCAAATTAGAGGAATTCGAGAAAATCAGGAACGAATTGAAAAAAGAAGGAATAATTTGAACCAAATACTTAAATAGTTGGAAAACCAAATCAATTTGGTGATGAACATGCTAAGCGAAAAAATGTTAAAAGCCCTGAATGAACAGCTCAACAAGGAGTTGTACTCGGCCTATCTCTACTTTGCCATGGCAGCCTATTTTGACGATCTGAACCTTGAGGGCTTTGCCAACTGGATGAAGGCCCAAGCCGAGGAAGAAATGGGCCACGCATTGAGGTTCTACAACTATATCTACGACCGGAATGGGAGAGTTGAGCTTAGTGAGATTCCAAAGCCCCCAAAGGAGTGGGAGAGTCCAATAGACGCTTTTGAAGCAGCTTATGAGCATGAAAAGTTCATAAGCAAGTCAATTCACGAGCTTGCCGCACTCGCAGAAGAGGAGAAGGACTATCCGACAAGGGCGTTCTTAGAGTGGTTCATCAACGAGCAGATTGAGGAAGAGGCAAGCGTAAAGAAAATACTCGATAAGCTAAAGTTCGCAAAGGACAGCCCGCAGATTATATTCATGCTCGATACAGAATTAGCTGCAAGAGCTCCAAAGCTCCCGACTATCTTAATGCAGGGCGGGGAGTAATTTCGTTCTCCTTTTGCTCCTTTCTTTCATTCTAGATATCTTCTCTAATCTCCGGGAATTCGTTTAGATTTCATTCGGTGTTCTTTCAAGCCCAAATTACTCACTTCTGTGTAGAAAACTTTTAAAAGCATTTTTCCTTACCCAAAAATGTACCGATAATGGACGGTGATGGTCATGTTGAAAGTGGATAACTTAAGGGTCAAAGTGGAAGACAAAGAAATCCTAAAGGGCATTTCTCTCACCGTTGATAAGGGAGAACTTCATGTCGTGATGGGACCAAACGGGAGCGGAAAATCCACCCTTGCTCTAACCATAGCGGGCCATCATAGATATCAGGTTATAGACGGAAGAATACTCTTCGAGGGAGAAGATATAACCAATCTGCCTCCCGAAGAAAGAGCTAAAAGAGGAATTTTTCTAAGCTTTCAGCACCCGATAGAAGTGGAAGGCGTCAAGGTGATTCAGTTTCTGCAGAGGGTTTTGAAAAACCTCAAGGGCCTGGACGAGATACAGGCTTACGAGCTCATCTTTAATGCCGTTCAAGAGCTTGGGCTTGACGAATCAATGCTCGCGAGGTTTTTAAACGTTGGATTCTCTGGTGGAGAGAGGAAAAAGCTCGAGATGCTCCAGGCTTATCTTGTGAAGCCGAAGCTCCTCATCCTGGATGAGCCAGACAGCGGAGTTGACGTTGATTCCCTGAAGATGATAGCGAGTGTCATAAACAAGCTCCATGAAGAGGGCACGTCCGTTCTGCTGATAACTCACTACGGAAGAATCCTCGAACACCTTAAGCCAAACAGAGTCCACGTTATCAAGGAAGGAAAGATAGTGGCATCAGATGGAGTTGAGCTGGTAAAAATGATAGAGGAGAAGGGTTTTGCGGCGGTGGAGGAGTTATGAGCGAGCACTCCAAGCTTGAAGAAATATTAAAGGCCGGTTCCCTCGAAGAAATACTCGGCACCGCCGTCCCATATCCCAAGGAAATCGAACTTAAAGGGAAGATAAGCCGAGAAACTGTAGAGGAGCTCTCGAGAATAAAGAACGAGCCGGAGTGGATGCTTAGGCACAGGCTAAAAGCTCTGGAGCTTTTTGAAAAGCTCCCCATGCCAAAATGGGTAGTGGGAATAGAAGAGCTTGACCTTGAGAGTTTCTCCCTCTACTCCAAGCCGGAGCTTGAGAGAGAAGTAAAGGACTGGGACGATCTGCCCGAAAACATTAGAAGAACATTCGAGAGGCTCAACATCCCGGAGATAGAGAAGAAGTTCCTCTCTGGCCTTACAGCTGTTTTTGACAGCGAGAGCGTCTACTCCCAGCTCAAAGAGGAGTTCGAAAAGAAGGGCATTATCATGCTCCCAATGGAGGAGGCCGTAAAGAGGTACCCCGACCTGGTCAAGAGGTATTTCGGAAAAGTCTTCCCGCCGGGAGATCACAAGTTCTCAGCTCTCCACCACGCGCTCTGGAGCGGTGGGGCCTTCGTCTACATTCCAAAAGGCGTTAGAGTTCCCTTCCCGATAGAAGCGTTCTTTGTTATAGGGTCTGCCCTTGAGGGGCAGTTTGAGCACACCCTCCTTATAGCTGACGAGGGAAGCTACGTTCACTTCATAGAGGGCTGTAGCGCCCCAATGTACAAGGGATTCTCCTTCCACGACGGTATGGTGGAAATCTATGCCCACAAAAACGCCACGGTGAAGTTCACCACAATACAGAACTGGAGCAGGAACGTCATCAACTTCAACAACAAGCGCGCCATAATCGAAGAAAACGCCTACGTGGAGTGGATTGAAGGGAGCATAGGGAGTCACATAACCTACACTTACCCATCGAGCGTCCTCAAGGGTGAAGGTGCGAGGACAGCCCAATACGTGGTCTCACTCAGCAACGGGCCTTACCTCAAGGACACTGGGGCTAAAACCTGGCACCTCGCTCCAAACACCAGTTCGAAGATAGTCTCCAAGAGCATAAGCGCCAATGGTGGAATAAACATCTACCGCGGTCTCGTGAGGATAGCAAAAGGTGCAAAGAACTCGACCGCCACAGTCTCATGTGATTCTCTCATCCTCGACGAGAAGAGCAAGGCTTATACCTACCCGCACAACCAGAACGACGAGCCTTCAGCAAGCATAATCCACGAGGCAACAACCGGAAGGCTCAGCGAGGACAAGCTCTTTTACCTCAACTCAAGAGGTATAAAAGAGGAAGAAGCCAAGAGCCTCATAGTACTCGGTTTTATCAGCGAGATTCTTGAGGGGTTGCCGTTCGAGTATGTGGAGGTTCTCAAGAAAGTCATAGAGCTCGAATTCAGCGAGGTTGGGGGTGTTGGATGATGTGTTCTTCTGGATTCCCCAGCGGGCACTTTAATATGCCGAAAATAACCCTGGAAGTCCTTGAAAAGCTCACCTACCAGAAGTATGGTGACAGCCCTACAATAAAGAGCTACACGAAATGGAATCTCTTTGAAGAAAACTCGCCCCTCAAGCTCCCGACCGAAGCGAAGGGTGAAGATGTGGGAATCAATGCCAATGTGATTTTCTCCGGAAGCGAGTCAAAGTTTGACCTTCCAGAGGGCGTTGAGCTTGCGGAAGGCACGCTCGGTCTTTCCCAACCGGAGGAGTCGAGGATTCTGGGCTTCCACTTCTATGCCCTCAAAAAAGCTTACCGGCTTAGGATAACCAAGAACCTGCTTGAGCCCTTTGTAATAGTTTCACATCTTTCTGAAAACGCCTTCATAAGCCACCACCTCAGCATCGAAGTGGAAAACGCCAATGCACCCATAATAATCTACGATCTCTCTGAAAACGGTACAAAGTCCCTTGTGGTCGAACTGAGGCTCAAAAACGCCGAAGCGGAAATCCTGACCGTTGGGAACCACAAGGCTCTGTCACACTACCTCCTCAGGGCTACACTCGGCGATGGATCGAAAGTCAGGGCTTTCACGGTAGTTAAGGGCGGAAAGATGAGCCACCACAGGGAGGACTACTCTCTTGAAGGCACTGGGAGTGAGCTTATCCTAAGGGGAATTCCCATGGGAACAGGTTCGTCCGTTGACTACCTCACCAACGTCCTCCAGTATGGAGAAGGAAGCAAAAGCGAGACGAGGGTGAACGGCTACTCCTACAGGGGAGGATGGGTCGTGCACAGAGGCGTGGCGAAGGTTTTCGAGAAGGCCAGAGGTTCATCGAGTGAGGTCAGCTCCCATGTCATCATAATGGATGAGGGCTCCCTCGGCGTCAGCGTGCCGATGCTTGAAGTGGATACTGGAGAGATAGAGAACGCATCCCACTCATCAAGCGTTGCCCAGTTCGATGAGGATGCCCTCTTCTACTTACAGTCTAGAGGATTAAGCAGAGAAGAGGCTCTGAGGCTTTTCGTGCACGGCATCGGAGAAGCCTTGAGCGACCACTTAGAGAAGCTAAAGTCAAAGGCGAGGAGCAACGTAATAACCCTCGTTGAAGAGCTCCTGTGAGCACAGTTTGCTTTTATTTACTTTTTACATTTTTCTTTCGAAAGCCTCGTCCTTCACGGCGGGGAGCAGTCAGCCTTTAAACTTTTGCACCTTCTACGAAATTGCGCCTTTGACTATACGTGGGGTCAATATCTGCGGCACTTTTCCACTTTCGAAATTATACCTCCCCCAATTCTGCACTTTTGAAGGGCCAAGGATGAGTAGGGTTCGAAAACATATATTCTGTACGAGAATCGCTTGTTTGTACTTCATTAATCAAACCTCAAAGGTTTGACAAACATCATGTTCAATAAAGCTCCTGGGAAATTCCTAACCAAGAGTCAGAGATTTCAATTTGGCAAAGGTAAAATTAATAAGCCACCCGATTTATTTTAGGTTAGCCTAAGAATCTGGAGGTGGAAGGATGAATGTTGGAGCGTTCCTCATCACGTTTAGGGAAGCACTTGAGGCGGCCATAATCGTGGCCATCATAATCGCATACCTCAAGCGTACCGGAAGGGAAAAGCAGATCAAGGACGTGTGGACTGGGGTCGGCCTTTCCGTGCTCGCCAGCGTGATCCTCGGCGGTGCGATCTTGAAAATCTACGGGGGGCTTGAGGAGAAGGAGCTCTTCGAAGGGATAGCGTCGTATCTGGCAGTTGTGGTGCTCACGAGCATGATATACTGGATGGCGACCAAGGGAAGGAACATAAAGGCGGAGATAGAGAGCAAGGTGAGCGAGGCAATCTCCCCGCTGGCGTTGATAGGCTTTACGTTTATCGTGGTATTCAGGGAAGGACTTGAGACCGTGCTGTTCCTCACTCCCTTCGCCACCCAAGATCTTGTGGGAACTCTCACTGGCCTCTTGCTCGGCATAGTGGGTGCTCTGGTGCTCAGCTACCTCATCTACGGGGTTGGGATGAGGATAAACCTGAGGACTTTCTTCTACTACAGCTCGATACTGCTCGTCTTTGTTGCCGCCGGGCTGGCCGGCTATGGGACGCACGAGCTCATAGAGTGGGCAGAGGAAGAGGGAATGCATCTTGGCTTTATCGAAGAGCCAGCCTACGACCTCGGCATACCCAAGGACAGTATATTCCACCACAAGGGGGCCATCGGCTCAATCTTCGCGGTCCTCTTCGGCTACTCGGTTAAGATGGAGTGGGGAAGGGTTATAGTCCAGTT
>LGET01000038.1 GCA_001507935.1 Thermococcales archaeon 44_46 | reverse complement strand
GAGCAGTACGAAGAGGTAACCGACAATGAGATGGTTCACATGGCAGTGAAGCCGAGAAACGACGTCTATGGTATATACGGAGACTACATCAAAGTAAGTGACGGGTTTGAGTTCCCAGTTGAGGACTACAAAAAACATATAGTTGAGAAAGTTGTTGAACACAGCTTTGCAAAGCATTCCTTCTATAAAGGGAAGCCCTTCATGGTTGGTGCGATCTCAAGAATAGTTAACAACGCAGATCTTCTCTACGGCAAGGCGAAGGAACTCTACGCCCAATACAAGGACCTTCTTAGGTACAACAACTGCTTTGCAAACAACTTTGCTCAGGCAATTGAGCTCGTTTACTTCATAGAGAGGGCAATTGACTTAATAGACGACACCCTTGCAAAGTGGCCAATAAAGGAGAGGGATGAGGTTGAAATAAGAGACGGCTTCGGAGTGAGCATAACCGAGGCTCCAAGAGGGTTGCTCGTCTATGCTCTTGAGGTCAAGGATGGAAAGGTTAACTATGCGGACATAATAACGCCAACGGCAATGAACCTTGCAATCATGGAGCGCCACGTTAGAATGATGGCGGAGAAGCACTGGCAGGATGATCCTGAGAAGCTCAAGCTCCTTGCAGAGATGGCTGTTAGGGCGTATGACCCATGTATTTCATGTTCTGTGCACGTGGTGAGGCTTTAATTTCTAATTTTCTTAATTTTGTTGGTGAGAACATGAACACGCTAATTCTTGCCCTTGGTAATGAGTTAATGAGAGACGATGGTGTGGGATTGAAGGTTGGCAGAATTTTGGCAGAGAAGGGCTACAACGTTCTTGAGATTGGGACAGATATATTCAAGCTCCACCGCTATTACAACGGGGAGGAGAAGATAATAATAGTCGATGCCATACTGACTGACAAATACAAACCAGGAGAAATAGTCCATCTAAAAGGGGAGAAGGTTTTTGAAAAACTCCAGGCTGAGATAAGGAGTGCACATTTTATGGGAGCTATTGATGGACTTAAACTTCTAATGAGTCTTGATGAACGATTAGCTAAAGCAGAGATTCATTTCGTGGGGATTGTAGCTAAGGAGATTGGGCTGGGAACTGAGCTTAGTGAAGAGATTAAAAGTAATATTCCTAATATTATAAAGGTCATAGAAAATATTGTGGGATAGTCTTTGCAAAAATTTTTCACACCTTTGGAAGCTCAGAAGGGTGGAACAGTTCGAAAGCCTTTTAAATACTTTCTTTTTACCCCACTACAGCTTTAGAGTATAGAAACGTAAAGGCTGACTGAAATGGCATGGCACATCTTTATTCCAGATTCACTCCTCGAAGAGACAAATGACCCCAAAATAAGAACATACAAAGTCGGGCAGATCGGCAGGGCAGCAGCGATCTTCGGTATCGAACACATATGGATTTACAACGCGGGTGGAAAAGACGGGAAGTTCATTAAGCTCGTCCTTGAATACATGGAAACACCGCAGTATCTGCGAAAGAAGCTGATTCCCCTCACAAAAGAGCTCAAATACGTTGGTGTTTTACCACCACTAAGAACTCCGCACCACAAACTCAAAGGAAGGCCTAAGCTCGGCGAAATCAGGGAAGGCGTTGTAGTCAGAAAGGGCAAGAGGCTTTACGCGGACATTGGCCTTGACGAGCTTGCCCTCGTGGAGGGGGGCGGAGAAGGGCGGATGACCTTCAAAATCGTGTCCCTGAATCCGCTCAAAGTGGTGCCCGCAGAACCGGAGGAGTATTGGGGATATCGGGTACATTTCACCAGAAAGTCTTTGGCAAAAACACTTAAAAAGGCAAAACTCAACCTTGCAATCGCGACCTCACGAAAGGGTGAGGATGTGAGAAAAGTGAACCTTCCCCCGCTGGAGGGGGAAGTGGGATTCGTGTTTGGATCTCCCCGGAAGGGGGTAATGGAAATCCTGAGAGACTTCAATGAGGATTATCCCTTTGATCTAATCCTCAATACGATTCCAAATCAAAAGACAAAGACCGTTAGAACGGAGGAAGCCGTGTTGGCGACATTGGCGGTATTTAATTTCATAAGGAGGGATTGAAATGGGAAAAATTAGCAGACCAAGGAGAGGTTCATTGGCGTATTCCCCAAGAAAAAGAGCCAAGAGTATAGTCCCGAGAATTAAAAACTGGCCACAAGAGCAAGAGGTTAGAATGCTTGGATTTGCAGGGTACAAGGCTGGAATGACCCACGTGCTTATGATAGACGATACTCCAGGGCTTACAAATGGTAAGGAAATCTTCATGCCAGTTACAATAGTTGAG
The DNA here is from genome assembly GCA_001507935.1 of Thermococcales archaeon 44_46. Classification (GTDB taxonomy): domain Archaea; phylum Methanobacteriota_B; class Thermococci; order Thermococcales; family Thermococcaceae; genus Thermococcus_A. The sequence goes on along the minus strand of LGET01000038.1, from coordinate 8,269 downwards.
GCTCCACCAGTGATAGTCTACGGAGTTAGAGCCTACAAACAAGGTTACCTTGGACTTGAAACTGCAACTGAGGTTATGGTTCCAGACTTCAAGCTTGAAAACTACCCATCAAAGAAGGCAAAGAACGTAACATTCTACAGCCTTCTCGAGAGAAGAATCAAGACCCTTCCAAAGAACTACAACGAAGAGATCTTCCAGCAAAAACTCGGAGAGCTTGAGGACCTCGTTAAGTCCGGAGAAATAGTTGAGGTTAGAGCACTTGTAGCAACTCAGCCATGGCTCGCAAGAATAAAGAAGAAGCCCGAAGTCATGGAGTACGCAGTTGGCGGAACAAGCGTTGAAGAGAAGTTCGCCTACATCAAAGAGAAGCTTGGAAAAGAACTCAGAGCAAGCGAAGTTCTCAAGGAAGGAGAGCTTCTTGACGTTGTAGCTGTTACAAAGGGTAAGGGTACTCAGGGCCCAGTTAAGAGATGGGGCATTAAGATCCAGTTCCACAAGGCTCAAAGAGCTGGAAAAGCAAGACACGTTGGTAACCTCGGTCCATGGCATCCTGCGAGAGTTATGTGGACAGTTCCACAAGCTGGACAGATGGGATTCCACCACAGAACTGAGTTCAACAAGAGGCTCCTGAGGATAGGAGAAAACGGAAAACTCGAGCTCAACGGAGAAGAAATCGAGATCACTCCAAAGGGAGGATTCCCACACTACGGAGTAGTGAGAAACGACTTCCTTATGATAGCTGGGACCCTACCTGGAGCAATTAAGAGAATAATCAGGGTAAGACCGGCAATAAGGCCTCCAGCCAAGAAGCCACCTGTTGAGGCTCCACAAATAACATACGTTAGTAGAGAATCAAAACAATGAGGTGAGGGTTTATGAAAGTTAAGGTATTTTCACTCGATGGCGAGCCAATTGAAGAAATCGAACTCCCAAAGGTATTCCAAACACCTTTCAGACCAGATCTCATTAAGAGAGCTGTCATCGCTTCATGGACCCACCGCATACAACCACAGGGGAGAGACCCCCTCGCTGGTAAGAGGAGGGTTACTGAGAACATCGGAAAAGGCCACGGTATGGCAAGAGTTGAAAGAATAAAGACTTCTCCAAGGTTCGCAGCGTTCGTCCCATTTGCCAGAGGTGGTAGAAGAACTCACCCACCAGAAGTAGAGAAAATCATATGGGAAGACATCAACAAGAAGGAGAGAAGACTTGCTTTGATGAGTGCCATAGCTGCAACTGCAAACTACGATTTAGTTAAGGCGAGGGGCCACATAATTGATAATCTGCCTCAGGTTCCCCTCGTGGTGGAAGATGAGCTCGAAAAGGTCTACAAGACTGCAAAGACCAGAGAGATCTTCAAGAAGCTCGGCGTTTGGGACGATATTGAGAGGGCAAAGAAAAACACCAAAGTGAGAGCCGGAAAGGGTAAGATGAGGGGCAGGAGATACAAGAAAGCAAAGGGCCCACTTATCGTAGTTGCCAAAAACGAGGGAATCATCCAGGGAGCAAGAAACCACCCGGGTGTTGATGTGGTCTTAGTGGACAACTTGGGCGTAGAGCTGTTAGCCCCAGGTGCACACCCCGGAAGACTCACGATCTGGACGAAGGGAGCAATAGAGAGATTGAGGGAGATTTACGGGTGATGAGTGATGGATCCGTACAAGGTTATTATAAGGCCTGTAGTCACGGAAAAGGCAATCTCCATGGTTGAGAGAGAAAACAAGCTCACCTTTATAGTAGACAGAAGAGCCACAAAGCAGGATATAAAGAGGGCTGTCGAGGAAATATACAAAGTCAAAGTTGAGAAGGTCAACACACTCATAACAATGAAAGGTGAAAAGAAGGCTTACGTGAAATTGAAGCCTGAATATAGCGCAAGTGAGGTTGCTGCTAGAATAGGATTGTTCTGAGGTGAGTGAGAATGGGTAAGAGTTTGATTCAACAGAGGAGAGGAAAAGGAACAACAACCTTCAGAGCACCGTCTCACAGATATAGGGGTGCTGTCAAGTACATCCCCCTGAATTTCACCCAAGAAAAGACCCTTGCGGGTAGGGTAATTGAGATACTCCACGACCCGGGAAGAACTGCACCAGTTGCTAAGGTCAAGTTTGAGAACGGTCTCGAGAAGCTCGTCCTTGCCCCAGAAGGACTTTTAGTTGGTCAGGAGGTTTACATTGGGCCTGAGGCTCCAATAGCAATTGGAAACACACTTCCACTTGCAAAGATTCCAGAGGGTACATATGTTTACAACATTGAAGGTTTTCCGGGCGATGGTGGAAAGTACGTGAGAGCTGGAGGAAGCTATGCTCTAGTTGTTTCAAGGGAGAGGGACAAGGTAATTGTTCAGTTGCCAAGCGGTGAACTTAAGACCTTCAACCCAATGTGCAGGGCTACAATTGGTGTAGTCGCTGGTGGAGGAAGGCTTGAAAAGCCAATAGTTAAGGCAGGTAAGGCATACTACATAATGAAGGCAAGAAACAGGTTCTGGCCCAAGCCAAGAGGTGTAAAGATGAACGCAGTCAACCACCCACACGGTGGTAAGGAGCACCACATTGGTAAGCCAAGTACAGTCTCAAGGAGAGCTCCACCTGGAAGAAAAGTTGGTCATATCGCTGCGAGAAGAACCGGAAGGAGAAAGTGAGGTGGTATAAATGGCAAAGAAGGAATTTAAATATCGCGGTTATACTTTCGAGGAACTAATGAACATGTCTCTTGAAGATTTAGCTAAGCTTTTCCCCTCAAGACAGAGGAGGAGCCTCAAGAGAGGATTAACCCCTGAACAGAAGAAGCTCCTTAGAAAGATCAGGTTGGCAAAGAAGGGCAAATACAAGAAGCCAATAAGAACTCACAGCAGGGACATGGTTATCCTTCCCGAGATGGTTGGAATCACAATTTACGTCCACAACGGAAAGGAGTTTGTCCCGATAGAGATTAAAGAAGAAATGATTGGACACTACCTTGGAGAATTCGCTCTAACTAGAAAGAGGGTCCAACACGGTTCACCTGGTGTTGGTGCTACAAGATCATCAATGTTCGTTGCAATCAAGTGAGGTGGTAGATAATGGCAAGGTTTTCCTACTCTTTCCAAAATTTTGACCCAGAGAGAATGGCAAAGGCAAGCGGGAGAGATTTGAGAATATCCCCCAAGCTTTCAATAGAAGTCTGCAGGGAAATTAGAGGAATGATGCTCAACGATGCCATAAGGCTCCTTGATGATGTGATAGCCAAGAGAAGACCTATCCACCTCAGAAGGTTCCACGACTCACAGGGACACAAGAGGGGAAGGGGTTTCGGCCCTGGTAGATATCCAGTAAAGGTTGCTAAGGAAATCAAAAAGATTCTCCTCAACGCCAAAAACAACGCAGAGCAGAAGGGCCTCGATCCAGACAGGTTGAAGATAATCCATGCTGCAGCTCACAGGGGCCCAGTGCTTAGAGGATACATACCAAGGGCTTTTGGAAGAGCCACACCATTCAACGAACAGACAACCCACATTGAGATAGTTGTTGAGGAGATTAGGAGGTGAGCTCATGGCAATCGAGAGATATTTCATAAAAGAGGGCATTAAAGAAATGCTCATCGATGAATACCTTGAGAAAGAGCTTAGGAGAGCAGGTTATGGTGGACTTGACATCAAGAAGACTCCTCTCGGGACAAAGGTCGTCATATTTGCCGAAAACCAGGGTTTCGTTATAGGAAGAGGCGGAAGAAGAATAAGAGAGCTTACGAGGGTACTGGAGAGACAATTTGGTTTGGAGAACCCCCAGATAGAGGTTGAAGAAATCAAGAACCCCTACCTTAACGCTAAGGTTCAGGCAATAAGGCTTGCTCAAGCATTAGAGAGGGGAGTCCACTTCAGAAGGGCCGCATATGCTGCACTAAGAGCAATTATGAACAACGGCGCAAGAGGTGTAGAAATCAGGATCAGCGGTAAGCTTACAGGAGAAAGAGCTAAAAGTGTTAGATTCTACCAAGGATACATTGCGAAAGTTGGAAACCCAGCTGAAACTTTGGTTTCAAGGGGATATGCACAGGCATTGCTGAAGCTTGGTGTCCTTGGAGTGAAAGTTTCAATTATGCCGCCAGATGCTAGACTTCCTGATGAAATTGAGATCATCGAAAAGCCAACTGAAGAAGAGGTGAGTGAGCAATGAAGCCAAGTGAGATTAGAGAGATGAGTATAGAAGAGATCGACGCTAAAATTAGAGAGCTTAGACTTGAGCTTGCAAAGGAAAGAGGAATGCTCACAATGGGAACATCCATGGAAAACCCAATGGTTATCAGGAACCTTAGAAGGGATATTGCCCGCCTTTTAACAATCAAGAGGGAAAAGTTGAGGAGAAAAGGGTGATGTTTAGTGCCTAGGATTGTGAACCCCCTGGATGAGATGCTATTTAAAGAGGTGTTAAAAGAACAGCAAAGGATTAGGGTCTATATTGAAAAGGCCCGTTATGGGAAGCTCAAGACCATAATAGAGGGAATTGACGAGAAAGAATTTGACCTTGAAGAGATTGCAAAAAAGCTCAAGGCGAAGCTGGCATGCGGAGGAACAGCCAAAAACGGAAGAATAGAGCTCCAAGGAGATCACAGAGAAAGGGTGAAGCGCTTATTGGCAGAACTCGGATTTTCAGAGGAATTAATAGAGGTCGAGTGACCAGAAAAACAATAGCACTGCATGAGCTCATAGGCCTAAAAGTCAAAGTCGTTAAAAGCTCTCATCCGGGGTTGGTAGGGATTGAGGGATATGTGATCGACGAGACGAGAAACACCCTCACAATCCTCGGAGAAAAGGTGTGGGTAGTTCCCAAGAATGTTGCGGAATTTGAGTTTGAAATTGACGATAAAAAAATACGAATAAAGGGAGAAGCCCTGATTGGAAGGCCTGAGATGAGATTAAAAAAGAGGTGAAAAAGATGAGAGACATTGGATTGAAGATACAACCTCCCGCGGAAAAGTGTGATGACCCAAAGTGCCCGTGGCACGGACACATTAAGGTGCACGGTAGAGTGTTTGAGGGAGTTGTTGTCAGCGACAAGCCAAGACACACAGTTACCGTTGAGAGACAGCACTATCACTATCTGAAGAAATACGAGCGTTATGAGCTCAGAAGAAGCAAAATACACGCCCACAACCCACCATGCATCAACGCAAAAGTTGGAGACAAGGTTATCATTGCCGAGACAAGGCCTCTTAGCAAGACAAAGAGCTTTGTAGTTGTTGCAGTTGTTCAAAAAGCTGAGGAGAGGTGAATATAATGGCAAAGAAAGGTGCTGGTGCTACGAGGGGTGTCTCCCCAGTTAGGCCTACAAGGGCATTACCAATTGGAGCCTACCTCCACGTAGCAGACAACTCAGGTGCAAAGGTAATACAGATAATTGGAGTCGTAGGGTACAAAGGTGTTAGAAGGAGACTTGCTTCAGCAGGCGTCGGAGATATGGTAATTGCAGCAGTAAAGAAGGGAAGACCAGACATGAGGCACCAAGTTGTTAGGGCAGTTATCATAAGACAGAGAAAAGAGTACAAGAGGCTTGACGGGATGAGAGTGAAATTTGAAGACAACGCAGCGGTCATTACAACACCTGAAGGTGTTCCAAGAGGAACCGAAGTTAGAGGGCCCGTTGCGAGAGAAGCCGCTGAGAAGTGGGTTAGAGTTGGAAGTATGGCGAGCATAATATTGTGAGGTGAGAGAGATGAAATTAAAGAGCAAACAACCAAGAAAGCAAAGGAAGTTTTTGTATAATGCTCCCCTTCATCTAAGACACAAGATAGTCAGTGCTACCCTTTCAAAAGAACTTAGACAGAAGTACGGCATTAGAGCCCTTCCAATTAGGACTGGCGACAAAGTAAAAATAATGAGAGGGGACTTCAAGGGACATGAAGGAAAAGTCGTAGAAGTTGACCTCAAGAGATACAGGATTCACGTTGAGGGAGCAACTCTTAAGAAGGTTAACGGGACTGAGGTGTTCTACCCGATACACCCATCAAATGTTATGATTGTTGAACTGAACCTTGAAGATGAGAGAAGGAAAAAGATAATTGAGAGGAGGGCTTGAAGATGGCGAGGAAAGGTGCTAAGAGACACTTAAAGAGGCTTGCTGCTCCAACTCAATGGTACATTGAGAGAAAGGCATACAAGTGGGCTGTAAGACCTTCCCCCGGTCCGCACAACATGAAAACATCAATTCCCCTCATCTACATAATCAGAGACTACCTTGGATACGCAAAGACCGGTAGGGAAGCAAGAAAAATCCTCAACGAAGGAAAAGTGCTTGTGGATGGAAAGGTTAGAAAGGACTACAAGTTCCCAGTTGGTATCATGGACGTTGTCTCAATACCTGAAACTGGGGAGCACTACAGAGTATTTCCAAACAGAATTGGAAAGCTTATCCTTCACCCAATAAGCGAGGAAGAGGCAAAGATAAAGCCACTCAGAATAACCAACAAGAGAATGGTAAAGGGAGGAAACTTGCAGCTCAACTTCCACGACGGAACCAACCACTTAATCAAGCTCAGCTCACTTACGGATGAAACCAAAGACAAGTTCAAAACCGCGGACACAGTCCTAATGAAGGTCCCGGAGAGGGAGATAATTGAAGTGCTTCCATTTGAGATTGGTGCTTATGTGTTCGTCGTTCAGGGTAAGAACGTCGCAAGGGTAGGAAAAATCGTTGAAGTCAGAAACTTCCCAGGTGGATGGCCAGATGTGGTCACCATTGAGGACAAAGAAGGCGAGCTCTTCGACACCTTGAAAGATTACGCATTTGTGTTGGGTAAAGATGAACCAAAGATTTCATTACCGTGAGGTGAAAAGGAATGGTAGCTAACAGAGAGGCAATCTTGGCGGATTGGGAAGCTCACCCTATGAGGAAGCCCAGAATAGCTAAGGTCACTATAAACATTGGCGTTGGCGAGAGTGGTGAGAGACTTACAAAGGCTGAGACAATGTTAGAATCACTTGTTGGTCAAAAGCCAATAAGAAGAACAGCAAAGAAAACAAACAGGGACTTTGGAATCAGAAGAGGCGAGCCGATAGCGGTTAAGGTAACCCTAAGGGGTCAAAAAGCCTACGACATGCTCAAAAGGCTATTGGCTGCCGTTGACAATAGACTTAAAGAATCCAGTTTTGATGAGCACGGAAACGTCTGCTTTGGTATTGACGAGCACATCAACATTCCTGGAGTGGAATACGACCCAGAAATCGGTATATTCGGTATGGACGTCTGTGTAACACTTGAAAGACCCGGATACAGAATTGCAAGACGGAAAAGAAAAAGGCACCACATCCCCACAAGACACAAGCTTACAAAAGAAGAGGGTATTGTTTTCATGCAGGAAGAATTTGGAGTCCAGGTTGTGGAGGGATGATTATGGCGAAAGCTGATTACAACAAAAGAAAGCCGAGGAAGTTTGGTAAGGGCGCGAGAAGATGCATCCGCTGCGGACAATTTGGGCCAATAGTTAGAATACACGGGCTAATGCTCTGCAGACACTGCTTTAGAGAGGTAGCTCCAAAATTAGGATTTAAGAAATACGACTGAGGTGAGATGAGATGACTCTGTTAGATCCTTTGGCAAATGCTTTATCTCACATTACAAACAGCGAGAGAGTTGGAAAGAAAGAGGTTTACATAAAGCCAGCCTCAAAGCTTATTGGAGAGGTACTTAGAGTTATGCAAGAGAACGGGTACGTAGGCGAGTTTGAATTTATCGATGATGGAAGGGCAGGAATATACAGGGTTCAGCTCCTAGGAAAGATAAACAAGGCAGGAGCAATAAAGCCAAGGTTTTCAGTGAAAGCTAGAGAATATGAAAAGTGGGAAAAGAGGTTCCTTCCAGCATTCGAGTTTGGTATCCTAATAGTTTCCACATCCCAAGGAGTTATGACCCACAGAGAAGCCCTCGAAAAGGGCATTGGTGGAAGGTTAATAGCCTACGTCTACTGAGGTGAGAGAAATGCCAATTGATGCATGGGTGAGGGAGGAAGTTGAAATTCCAGAAGGAGTCACTGTCGAGATAAACGGTAACGTCGTTAAGGTGAAGGGTCCAAAGGGAGAAGTTGAGAGAGAGCTCAGCTACCCGGGAGTCAAGATATTCACTGAAGACGGCAAGGTTGTTATCTACAAGGACTTCCCAAGGAGAAAGGATATAGCCATTGCAAGAACATTCAGTGCCCATATAGCAAACATGATCAAGGGTGTCACGGAAGGGTTCACTTACAAGCTCAAGGTTGTTTACAGCCACTTCCCGATAACGGTCAAAGTGCAGGGAGA
>LGET01000037.1 GCA_001507935.1 Thermococcales archaeon 44_46 | reverse complement strand
ACCCCAACCGGCGCTGAAGGAGCCGATACCGGAGCCGGAGCAGGAGTAGCGACAGGAGCACCAGCCTGAACAGGAGCTGCCGAAGGAGCTTGAAGGGCACCCATTGGTATTCCAAGGTCTTTGGCTTCAATTTCATAGCTTTCTCCTTCAAAACTGACTTTGAACTTCCCGCCACCGAGTTCTTCAACTTCAACCTCGTAGGGAACGCCATCAACAATGACCTTAACTTTACCTTTCATTATCACCATGCCCCCATTTCATAATTAAAGTTCTCAACTTCCTCAAGTTGGGTTTGGACGCCATATAAACGCCAAACATCGGAAGGTTTCTTTTTAAACGGCAAAGGCCTGAGCTGGGCGTTTTTCTCCGCTATGTAGGCCAAAACCGCAGCAGTGATTACAGCAAGCTTCTTGGGCTCAATTGAAGGCTTCTCTTCGGCGATGACCTTTTCTTCTTTCTCTTCTTTGGGTAAAGGCTTAACTTCCACAGGCTTTTTTCTTTCAATCAGCGCTTTCTCTAGATGGCCTATTCCGTACATTGCCAAGGCGAGCAGTGCCAGCACTAGGAAAACCACCACAACACCCAAAATGGTAATATAAAAGCCCTCAAGGAAAAACTCCACTGTGACCATCTCTCGCACCTCACAGCGGTATGTTGCCGTGCTTCTTCGGTGGAAGCTTTACACGCTTGCTCTCCAAAGCTTCCAACGCCATGATTATCTTTCCTCTTGTCTCTGCTGGGTCGATAACGTCGTCTATGTAGCCTCTGCTTGCGGCCACATATGGGTTAGCGAACTTCTCTCTGTACTCCCTTATCTTTTCCTGTCTAACCGCTTCTGGGTTCTCTGCGCTGGCAATTTCCTTCCTGAAGATAATGTTCGCTGCTCCCTCTGGGCCCATAACGGCTATCTCAGCTGTTGGCCAGGCAAAGACAAAATCTGCACCGAGGTGCTTGCTTCCCATTGCTAAGTAAGCTCCACCATAAGCTTTCCTTAGAATTACTGTAACCATCGGAACTGTTGCCTCTGAATAAGCGTAGAGTACCTTTGCACCGTGCCTTATGATTCCACCGTATTCCTGCTGAACTCCGGGTAAGTAACCGGGGACATCAACGAGGGTGACTATCGGGATGTTAAAGGCGTCACAGGTTCTTACGAACCTTGCTATCTTGTCGGAGCTGTCTATGTCAAGAACTCCAGCAAGGTGGATTGGGTTGTTTGCGACTATACCAACTGTCTGCCCGTTCATTCTTCCAAAGCCCACAACTGCATTTGGAGCGAAGTATGGAAGTACTTCGAGGAAATCCGGATTTCCGTTGGCATCTCTATCAACAATCTCATAGATGACCTGCCTCACATCGTAACCTTTGTTGGGATCGTCGGGAACTATCTCATAGAGCTTTTCACTCTTTCTGAAGGGTGGGTCGTTGGTCGGGTATCTTGGTGGCTTTTCCATGTTGTTTGATGGAAGGTAACTTAGCAACTTTCTTATGAGCATGAGAACTTCTTCATCACTCTTGCCTATTAAGTGGGCCTGTCCGCTCTTTTGAGCATGAATCATTGCACCACCAAGCTGAATTGGAGAAACTTCCACACCAGTGACGGCCTTTACTACCTGAGGACCGGTAATGAACATATAGCTTGCAGGATTGTCGACCATGAGAATAAAGTCGCCTATAGCAGGACTGTAAACTGCTCCACCTGCACAGGGACCCATGATAGCAGTAATCTGTGGAACCACTCCACTCAGAATCGTGTTCATCTTGAAGATTTCACCATAGCCCTTAAGGGAGTCAACACCCTCCTGAATTCTTGCTCCACCGGAGTCGTTGAGACCTATTACCGGAGCACCTGCTTCCAGAGCAAGCTCCATGATGCGCTTTATCTTTGCGGCATGCATTTCTCCAAGAGAACCACCCATAACAGTGAAATCCTGGGCGTAGACAAAGACCAATCTGCCATCGATGGTTCCGTAACCGGTAATAACTCCATCTGCAGGCAGTTCCATCTTGTCGAGGCCGAATTCTGTGCCGCGGTGTTTTACGAACATTCCAAGCTCCACGAAGCTTCCCGGATCAAGGAGCTTTTCGATTCTTTCTCTTGCTGTAAGCTTCCCTTTTTCGTGCTGCTTTGCGATTTTTTCTTCTCCACCCATCTTAAGAATTTTCTCCTTCTTTTCATAGAGTTCCTTCACTTTTTCTTCCATAGTCATAAGAGCTGCCCCCATAACCATTGGTTAACTAAGTTGTAGTTTGTAAACCCCTTTAAAAGGATTTTCATAGTCGTAAAATGTCTAAAAGAATACATGCACACAAATAAAAGAGTGAAAAAGAGCTCAGAGGTGCTCTATTGGTGTTTCGGCACCACAGGCTTCACACTTCAAGAAGTGGAAGCGATCTCTCTTGAGGATCTTCGTGTCTGGAGAGCCACATACGGGACAGATGACGTACTCTTTGAGGTATTTCTTCATTTTGTTCGCTATGAGGTATGGGGTAAAACGTCCCTGCAATACAACCCTTCTTCCTTCCAAGACACCTGCTGTGGCAACTTCCCTCAGGATAAACTTGAGGAGGTGGTTCGGATCCCTGTTCATTGCCTCAGCAATGTCTCTAAAGTTCTCGATTATTGTCTTGTTACCTTCAATTGTCACGATTGCAGCGGGAACCTCAAATCTCGATGTATGGTGCTTAACGTTCTCTGGAAGTTCTTCATACGCTTTTTCCAAAAGCTTCTCATAATCATAATAATCGTACTCCATTTTTCTCACCTCGCTATAAGGTTCTATCTCTGCCTTATTAATCTTTTCACAAAACTTTGTAGTAGCCCGAGCGCGGTTCATATATCATTGAGTTCGCTTTGAGTTCTTCCAATATTTTCTCAACTTCACTCTTTCCTATTCCGTGTTTGCTGGCCTCTTTTATTATCTCTTCCCTAGGGGCCCCGTAGTCTTCCAAATCCTGAAGCTCTTTTATTATATTGAGAATCTTGTCCATCTTGTTGATTTTCTTTGAGGATTTTCCAATCTCCAAGATGCTGACATCAATGTTTCCTTCTTCGTCCATTGCCGTTTTCCTAAGTGTATACTCCATGAGCTCAATGGCAGCTCTGGCGTCTTCTTTTGTGACAATCTCACTGAGCCTCATTTTTGCATGAGCCTCGCTAAGCCTTATGAGGGCCTCAAGCTGTCTTGCAGTGATTGGAATAGGCTTAATTCCTTCCTCGTCGCCTCCTCTCCCCACTGTTCTTCTCATCTTAACATAGTAGCGCTTGATTTCCTCCATTGCCTCCTTGCTGAGCACCGGTTTGATATTCTTTCTTGCATAGGCTATGTACTTTTTAATAAGATCGTGGGGTATCTTCGGAGTAATTGCCTCAGCTTCGCCCTTTCTGACCTTAAGTATGTGCTCGGCTATCTCAGAGTCAAGTTTTTCGTCTGGCTCATCGAGAAGAACGAATATAAGGTCAAATCTGCTTAGAAGTGTTGGAGGCAAGTCCACTTGCTCTGGAAGAGGCTTCATCCTGTTGAACCTTCCATATTTAGGATTGGCCGCGGCTATAACCGTGGTTCTTGCGTTCAGCGTCGCGGTGATTCCCGCCTTTGATATACTAACGGTCTGCTGCTCAAGGGCCTCGTGTATGGAGCTCCTATCCCTATCGCTCATCTTGTCTATTTCGTCAATGCAGTTGTGCACAATTATTCCTTCGGCTACAAAGTTATGATAAACAGGCACGTAAAGATCGTAAACATGCCCTTCATATGGTATCCTCCCTACCTCCACAATTTCGTCAAGGAAGTAGTCTCTTCTTGCTAGGATTTCAAGCTTAAATTTTATTTCCGGGCTGAGATAATCCGAAAGTCTCTCCAGAAGTTTATGGATTTGTTTCCTAGTTGGAACACGGATGCCTTTGGAGTACTCATAGATAATACTCCAAAGACCTTTTTTCAGGAGAATTGAAGCTGGTATTTCCTCTCTTATCCTCCTCGCAATTTCTTTGACAGGTTCTGAGGGCAATTTGTCGCTTTTGGACGATATAAGGCGTTTAACTTCAGGGATTTCTTTGACCTTTATGCTGTAAGATTTCACAGCTTCTAAAAGGTTTTTAACGTCCTCCCTAGAGGTTATTTGTATTCTATTAACGTTTTCTCGTTTGTCTCTTACAATTCTGGCATACACGTCAAATCTCCTTAGGAGCATGGCAAAGGCATTATCTTTCCTGATATCATTAGATAGGAGGAATTCCACGTGGACAACTTCTCCTTTATCACTCCGCTTTATTGATACACAACCGTCTGAGTCCAGAGCCCCTGCAACAAATGCTTTAAGTGCCTCATCATCTAGCCCAAAGAGGTTCGTTAGATTGTCTTTTGTGAGGTACTCGTAGATGTAGCCGAGAAGAGGAGAATTTACTGAGAAGATTATGCTTTCACTCGAGATTTTGTTCCCTGCCAAGATGCTCGACGTAGTTCTCCTGTACTCTCTGAGTTTTTTGGGATAAAATAATGCAAAACTCTCTCTTAACCTTTTGAGCTGTTTTTCATTGACAAGTGATTGGGTTATCCGCAGTGTTACCCTATCTCCAATTCTTTGAATCCACCCGTCTCCGTACAGAAATCCAAAGAAATAGGCCATTTCTGGAGTTATATATGCGACCTTAAGCTTTTCTCTTCTTGAATATGGCCCATAAGCCAGGGGACGCTTCTTCCATTTTTCGTAAATGCCGAAATCTTTGAGTATTTTCCTGAACTTGCCAACCTTTATAGCTCCTCTCCCAGATAGGAAGTCTTTTGAAATACCGTAGTGCCTGTTGAATTCTGCAATAGACTTGAATCTTCTAAGAACTTCTTTTCTTAGCTCTTCTTTTTCTTCCTTGGTTAATTTAACCCGCCAGTTTTCAGGAAGTATGTCAAGGATGTGGATTTTCTCCTTCACCTCTGGGAGTTTGAGAGGAGCAACGACCGTATCACCCGGTTTAAACTCTCCCGCTTCTTTCCATTCTAATGTTTTACCATCAATGAGCCAGTGGTCAGGGGTAAGAAGGAGTTCATTACCCGAGCGGAATTTTAGCTTAACGAGTTCTCCTTTCCATTGTTTCTTCCGGATGATTGTTGCCAAAGAGTTACCAGTTTTCATTCTTTCAAGGTCTAATGAGACAACTTCGAAAGTATCTTCCTGAATATCCACTATCTCCCCGTTAGATTTGGCTTTGTAGGACTTTGCCTCATTAAATAACTCTTTTATTGGAAGGTATTTGCCGTTCACAAGCACTCTCGAATCTGGGTGAAGACATGCTATGCCCATATCGGCTAAAACAAGAACTCCAGCCTCCAAAACCCAGGAACCTGTTAATTCATCCCTCACTGCAGCAGCGGTATTATGGACTACGAATCCGTTAGCAATAAAGCTGTGGGAACCTTCAACGGTGATATCATAGACGTATTCGTAAAGACTTTTTATTCTCTTGCTCTCAGTGACTCTCTCAAAGAGCAACTCCGAGTTAACAAGCTTTCTGAGGAACTCTATTTTCTCGCGTATCTCCATTTCCTTTGCAGTCACGTCGCTTAAAATCCAGACAAGCTCTCTGTACGCTTTTTCATCTCTCTCTGCAAGGGCTCTTGCAACTTTTACAAGGAGTGCGTAGTCTATTTTTCTACTTCTATTCCTCTTGAACAGCTCGTAAAACTCTTCTCTCTTAAGCCCGATTTCTTTTGGTTCTATAACTTCACCAATTCTAACCCTGAGCCCATTGGGCAGTTCGACGGGAACTCTCTCGATATCAGCTTTCTCAAGGTTCCTAAGAACCCTTTTGAGGAGTCTTCTTGATATTGGACGTCCATGCTCAATGGCGGAGCCAAAGTTTGTGCCGTAGGTTTCTTCAATGCCCATTCCATAGAAGGTTCTTATCTTCCGGAGCAAGCCTCCGATACCAGGAACAACGTCGATGTTAGTGTCCCTTTTTGAGGCTCTTAGCTTTCTAACCAGTTCTTCAAGGCGGGCTTTCTTCTCGGGATGTTCAAACCCAATTTCCCTCGCAAAGTGAATGATGTTTTCACCATATACCTTGAGCTCCCATTTATCGTGTTTAGAAATAACTCTTCTTCCATTTATCTCACTAACATATCTTTTTCTGTTTTTCTTCCTTAAGTGGGAGACTATACCAAAGCGAAGAAGTGCCAGCTGAATCTTTTTAGCAAGCTTTTCACTTGTAGTGTCCAACTCTATGTACGATGATCCTCTCTTTCTTAGAACCACCGTTCCGTCGCAATCAAATACTCCCCTGAGATAGGCAGCTAAGACTTCTTTTGGTGCTGCAAAGAGTTCTGGTGGGATATCTACCTTTTCAGGCTTTGGTGAAAGCGGAATGCCCAGCTTTTCGAGAAGATGAGCAACTACCTTTGAATGAAAGCGCACTGCTGGAACTCTGTCCTCTTGCGCATTTTCCTTAGCTTCTATTCCAAAAAGATACTCAACTAGTTCCTTGAATTTTCTTCTCATTTCGCTGCTCCTGTTAGAGAATCTCACAGAAACTCCCCATCCTGCTCGGGATATCTCCCCATCTCCCGCAATTAGTCCAGCAAAATAAGCAAACTTCTCATCAAGGAGCTTGGGTATTCTGATTCTTTTTCCATCTTGAAGAGCAACCTCTCTGGGATGAATTGATGAAAGTGGCACTTCTGCAAGCTCAACAAGCTTCTTCAGATGTTTCATGGTAATGTTGCCTCTTGCTCCCTCATTCACCCAGTTATGATACAGCATATTCTCATTTACTCCAAGAATCTTTGCAAGTTTTCTCTTTGTTATGCCTTTTTCTTTTCTTATCTTCTCAATTAACCTTTTTACATCTTTTTTGATCCCATATAAAACGAGCTCATCAAGATCTTGGAGCATTTCGATAACATAAACCGGTTTCTCTTCAACTTCGATCTTTCTAAGTGTTAATACATAATCCCCTTGCCGAATATCCTGGGATTTCTTCCACTTGAAGTTGCCATCTTTGAATACCATCAATTGGGTCTCAGGAGTTGTTATAACTTCTTTTCCTGTATTTGTTTTTAACATGATAAGCTCTCTCGGGGATTTTAGTTTCCACACCTTGCTTATTGGCGATTTCTTGATTTTTCCTTCGCCGAACGAGAAGCCCTCTCCGAAATACGGAGCGTAATAAATACCCTCGGAGTATTGAATTGCCCCTACGTCTTTAATCCAGTCTTCAGTGAGCTTTCCAATCTCCCACGCACCGTTTTCTGTTATGATGAGGGAGTTCGGAGCAACACACAGACCCGCGGCGCTTGAGCTCTTCCCACTCGTATAGATAGCCCTCGGTGCTAAATTCGCCACATAACGGAGTATCTGGCTATTATGAACAAATATATCGTTAGCTATGAAGTTATGATGCTCGGGAACCTGAAGGTCATATACCCACGGGTGCTCTGGCTTGTACTCTTCTATCTCCTCGACTTTGTCCCAGAATATGTCGGAACTGGCAAGGAGCTTGAGAAGTTTAACCTCATGTGAGTTGGGTAGATGTGTTTCGAGAGTTCTGGCTATGGATTCAAGCTTTTCTCTAGTGGGCAATCTGTCTCCCAACTCGTAATGCAGATATGTGGAACGGTTTATCCCCATTTCCTTTTGAGTGAGTCCAGCTCTCGTTCTAAGCCCCTTGAGAAGACTGCTAACACCGGGAATAACGTCAACATTCGTGTTTGGTTTGATGTTCTGAGTCACTTTCTTGAGAGTTTCCATCTTTCTCTGAAGCCCAAATCCAATAACATCCTTGAACTTTATTGCATCCTCTCCGGTAATGAAAAGCCGATAGTACGTCTTTTTCTCACCCATCTTTCCATTTGTTGCTCTACTCACGGTTTCATGGAGCTGAGACTTAACACCGAATCGCAGTAACAGGTGTTGTATACCCCTAGCAAGTTCTTTTGATGCTGAGACAATCGTTATTTTTGGCCGTCCTTTATCAACAGTTCCTTCAGCATCGAAATATCCTCTGAGGAAGGCTTTTATGTCCTCATCCCGAGCACTAAACAGTTGGGGTGGGATCCTCTTTTCTGCAGAGTTACTGGAGATTTTAAGCCATTCAAGGAGGCTATAAAGCTCAACACTGGAGACATAGACTTCGTGAGCTGTCTTTCCATTGTGAGGACCCCTTACTTTTGGATTCAGCCCAATCCTGCTAAAATACTCCCTGACTTGCTCTATAAGCTCTTCGTCACTGTTGGTGAAGTAAAGAGTAGCACTGCCACCTCTCTTTTGGACGTGTCCCTCTCCCGTAATTAGCCCAATGATATACCAGAACTGCTCATCTGCGAACTCTGGAAGGGTAAGCCTGCTCTTTGCAGTCTTTGGTTTCTGAATAGGTGCCATGTTGAGATTTACTGGTTTCCCTTTTGCAGGAATGATCCTCGGAACTGCTATGAAATCTCCCACTTTCAGCTCTTCCGCTTTTCTGATCTTGAAACTTCCCTCATCGAAGATAAAGAAAGGATGTGTGGGCGTTACCTTTATCTCCCTTCCGCTCGCGGTCTTTATCCTGAACATTCTCTCTGGAGCAGTTCTCTTCCAGGCAATATTTGCCTTAACTCTCCTAACTTTTAGTGTTGAAGCATCAAGGGCATAGATTTCAAGGTCTATGGGTGCATAATAGCCATCGTCAACAACTCCGAGAGTTCCACTTTCCTTGGCTTTCTCTATGGCTTCATCAACAAGTTCTCCTATTGGTCTGATGCTTCCGTCTGCCAGCACGACTTTCGTATCGTAGTCAACACACTTGGCCACTCCAGGATCTCCCACGAGCAAAATATGGCTCTCTCCTCTTAGCCTTGTCCCATCAGGAAGTTGCTTCGTGTTTCCTCCAAACAGCGCGAGAGCAATTCCGAGTTTTTCCTTTTTCATTCCATAAATAGCAGGGGCAATCGAGTCGACTATTACATCAACGATATCTTTCCTTTTTGCAAGCTCCTTAATCTTCTGCTCATCCTCTGGAGTTATTTCGAGCTCTTCTATCTCCTTGCTTAACTGCTCCACGTAGTTTGCCTCTATTATCTTTCTGAATATCGGCCTCTTGTCCTTCTGCTCCAGAACAACCCTCATGATTCCGGTTATGACCACTCTATCTCCAGGGAGGGCAATATCCACAAGGTCATCAAGCAAAATCACATCAACAAAACGGGGCATTTGTCCACCTTTAAGGCTTTCAGGCTTATCCTGGAGTCTGAAGCTCTGGAAATTGAGAAAAGTACTCTTATCAACGTCAAGCTCAATGTTTCTGCTTCCACAGGCTTCACATTTGTTGGGCTTTATCAGCGTGGCATAGGGTTTTTGAAGTCTCACCATCTCCTGTCCACAGTCTTTGCAGACATAGACTGCTCTTGAAACAAAGGGCTTCACTTCAGTCATCCTCGTTATTATTCCCTCCACCTGGATGAATTTGTTTATGTGCTCACTCCCAAGCTCTTTCACGAGATAGCTCTTTGGCAAACCATAGAAACGGGCGTGAATTGGAAAAGGCTCCTTTCTGAAGAAATCCTCCTGAAGGACTATCTGAAGGGCATCTTCAGCTGCGAGGATGACTTCTTCGGGGTTGTCTATAAGCTCGCCAGCAAGTTCGGGGTCAAAAGCGTTCAAATGCTCCCAGTTTATCGCAATATGCCTTTTCGGAATGACGGTCAGCACGTCCCTTATTTCATCCAAATAAACCTTGTTCCCACTATCATCAGTGTACTCTCTAAGAAACTTCACAAACCTCTCTATCATCTCCTGCCTGTCCATCACTTCTCACCCAGCCACTCATTTCTAATCTGCGATATTTGGAGGTATATTCTCCTCTCTTCCAATGAGAGCCTGCTCAAGATTTCCAAGCTTCCCGGTCTGAACATTATTGCGTTGATTATCTTGTTAAAGCGAAGCCTTTTGAGGTACTCATATTTTCTCTTTAAATTGGAGAGCTTGGTCATTTTAGCACTCAAAACTTCGATATCCCCATCCGTCTTAGTTTTTACATAGTTCTCAAGGTAGTAAATGTAAAATTCAGCCCTCTCATACAGTCCTTCAGGAATTGATGTTATTGGCTCGCTGTTTTTTTCTTCATTTATAACCTTCTCAAGTTCGCGAATGATTTTCTCACTCTCATCTATAATCTCCACTACACCGCTCTCCCACAGTTCTTTAGCTTTCCAGTCTTCAACTAATGGGGTATCCCCTGGTTTCCAGCTTCCAAATGATTTTAACACCTTAACCGGGATCAATGCCCTGCCAACCAGCATCATCCTTCACCCTCTCACCATACAAATTGTTGATTACATGAAGTTCTTAAGCTTTAGCCCACCGAAGATAAAGATATAAACTCCTCATCCTTGACTATACAGAGGTGTGGACAAATGCTGATAGGGATAATGAGCGATACTCATGACAATCTTCCGGCTATAGCAAAAGCCGTTGAGCTGTTTAACAAAGAAAACGTTGACCTCGTGCTCCATGCAGGTGATTACGTGGCACCTTTTGTCAAAAAGGAGCTTTCAAAGCTAAATGCGCACTTTAAGGGAGTCTTCGGCAACAACGATGGAGAAAGAGAAGGCCTCAAAAAGGCAATTGGAGTAGAAGAGGAGATATTAGAACTGGAGATAGACGGACTTAAAATAGTTCTTTTGCATGGTACAAATGAGAAGGTGGTTGAAGCATTTATACGGAGCCAGCTTTATGACGTAGTGATAAGGGGACACACTCACAAGTATGAGATAAGGGAAACCGGAAGGAGCATAGTTCTAAATCCCGGTGAAGTTTGCGGGTACGTCAGCGGAGTGAAGAGCGTTGCATTTCTGGATACGAGAAAGAGAGAGGTAAAGATAGTAAACCTTGACACCGGAGAGCCGCTAGGATTTATGAGCCTTTGAAAAAGGATATAAAAACAAATATCAAAGTAAAGAATCATGGAGACTGACCTGCTTACACCTAAGGAGAGATACTCCGGAGTAGTCTTTATTGGGGTTAGAAAGAACGAGGTAGTGGAATTTATAAAAGTCTA